>JAHQVQ010000379.1 GCA_019634305.1 Flammeovirgaceae bacterium
CAATACATAGTCCTTAAATTCCTCCTTTTGGGCATTAGGCACCTGAGTTAAACTTGAAATTAACCAGCCTGTATTATATCCTGATCGGTTAAATTCTGCAATTTCGAAATACCAATTCTCTACCTGGAAAAAATGGAATTTCACATTATTAACAGTTTTAAACTTTAGGTTTCCATTTTTCATCTCATATAATAAGAGTGTTAGATGATCTGGCTGGTATTCTTTAGCTGTATAATCTTCCACCTTTCTTTTATCTTCAAAGGCTTTTCTCAAATTCATGAAATCTAATTCATGACTCATAGGATGTAGAAATCGTCTATCCTCCTCAGCACTTGTGGTAAATTTCTTAGCGAATTCTTCAAAATACGCATTGTAAAGTACCCACTTAGAGCCCATTCTTTCCTTTTCCAATTTTAGAAAAAGAACAATCGTTTTTTCAACACCTTTATACAAAAACCTTGTTTTTACTTCAGCATACCAATCATTACCATGAAAATCTAAAAAAACAGGATTTGTAGAATTATTAACTTGATTTAAAAAAACAGATTTAAGCTCCGGAGTAATACTTGTATTTTGGCCGTCAAAAAGGATATTGAGATATTTCCCTCTATCACTCAAATTATGATATCGAGCATCCGTAGGACTATATTTTACGCCATTTTTATCTTCCTCATTATTAAATCTTCTAAAAAATTGATTTACCTGTTTTGTCTCAGCATATAATGCCGATTCATCCCCTAGGCTATTCATGATTTGAGCCTCTGATATAAAAGGGAAAAATAGTAGTAGAAAAAATATTTGGTTTTTCATAGATTTTCAAATTTTTCATCAGTAACGAACAAGTAAGTGGTACGTTGTGATTTAAAAAGAGTTATCAATAGCTGTACGAATAAATATCAAAAAAATACAATTAAATAAAAGTATAATCAGATGAATAGATATAAATCCTTTCCAGATATTGAAACCTTATTGTAGAAGTGTTACATCGAAATAAAAATAATTTGAGAATCAAAAAATAGAATTGTTAACCATTTGCTGGTTGAACTTAAAACATTATCTTTCAAGCATTTATATACTATTCCAAGATAAAATTATACTTATCTAATATCTTAAAAAAAGCACCTTTCCACACAGAGCAGAAAGGTAGCTCTACTTATATCTCTAACAACAAAAGATTATCATTGAGTAGTTTCACTCACACGAATATCTCCAAGCAACACATCCCAAAATCCGATTAATCTACCGCCAATCTGGGTTTGCTTTCGCTCCACGTACACTGTAATATCCTTTTTTGTAGTATCCTGATATTTCATTCCATCTTCCGTGATTCCCTGGAACCTTTGGTAAATGGTAATAACACCTACATATCGGCCATCAGGCTGTTTTTCCAGGTCGCTAATATATTGGATGTTAAACCAATCAATTTTTACCTTATCATAATTCAGCGCCATCAATCTTCTGAAATATGTTCTTATACCATAATACTTTATTTCATTGCTACTCAAAGAAGAAACGCCCATTTGGCTTCCATCTGAAAAAAGCTCCATGGCTCTTTCAATTACCCTATTAGCTTCTGAAAACGGAGTCTCTTTGTCTCCGATAATGCTAATGTATTTACTCAAATCCCGCACTTTTTCTAGTGCAAGGGAATCAATTGCTGCCTTTCTATCTGGAGCTAGTTCAGGTTCTGTGGATTGAGCAATTAATCCACTTACTGCAAAAAATGTAATAAATGCAGCTAAAATTATATTTTTAATATTGACCATTTTTACTTCAGTTTTGTAAGTTCTAATTCTTTAATTTTTCCATTATCATCAAAAACAATATTCTCTATCGCATCAGCTGGCTTTTTCTGGTCTTTTAAATATTCAAGATATTTTTGAATGGTAGTAGGCCTGTCATAATCAGGTTGATCACCTGCCATACTGATTATTGTCAATACTGGAGTATCTGGTGACGTAAACATATTCAATGCCTGATTGATATTTGCATCTGCTGCAGCCTGACTTGGAGCATTGGAAATCTGGCCAAAGAAGTTTTTTAATAGATTTTCTGGTGCATTTGCTCTGGCCAATTCTGCTTCCCTTCTTTTTCTTTCTTCTTCTAGCCTTAAAGCTTCAGCTTTTTGCGCAGCAATTTTTTCCTCTACTTGGGCAATCAGGCTTAATACTTCAGGGTCAGTTAGATTTAAAGCTTTAATGGCAGCCAACTCTCTTTCTTTTTGTTCAATTGATTTATCAGTGTTGTTTAAAAGCGCCCTTAAATCAGCTTTTGCCTTAGCTATTATTTCAGCCTGTGGATCAACCACAGTAGCTGCAGGTTGTTTTTTACAACTAATAATTCCCAAATTGGCAATCGCTAAGAAGGCGAATAATATGAATTTTCCTGAGTTTTTCATTCTAATAATTTTAAAAAAATAATGAATTTGTTTTTAAGGTTAAAGATTGATATAAATCTTTCTGACTTTGGATAAAATTGATTTGATAAAATAGGAACAAAGAAAATTTGGTTCCAAACAGGTTAAAAACCTATTACTTTCTGGTTTATATTCAGCTAATTTAGAGAAAAAAAAATCCTATTTAAAAATTAAGTACCAGTACTTATAAATAAGTAAGAAATAATATCTTACTATCAAATATGTTATGGCAAATTTGGTGACATTTTTTTTAAAGCTACCTACTTATATCGAACAGTCCCCGTTATTCAATGATAAAATTTTGCATGAACATGCACACATAGCAGCTAATTTTCCACAATTTCCCAAAATCCGTGCAAATGTAGATTTAAAACTGGAAATAAATGAATGGCTGAAGTTCAGAAGATTTCACCTGAAATAAAACCAAAAGGATAATTACAATAATAGTTGCCTTTGCATAATCAGGTATTCGGTTAAAGGTGAGTGAAGCGTAGTTTTTCCAGCTTCCCGGCAGCCAGTGCATCACAAAACCAAACAAAATCACCGCATATACTTTATTGTATGAAAATACCATTTCACCAATCAACTCCGGATGAAAACTGGTGGCAATCTGGCTGATGACCGTATTTGCCAATGTAAAAGTATCTGCCCTGAAATAAATCCAGCAAAAGGCAACAAAATGAAAGGTTATAAAACCAGCAATCAACTTTGAAATATAGGACTCGTTTTTAACTGGTTTAAAAACTTCCATCCACATTTTATGCAAAGCTAATGCAAGACCATGCAATGCGCCCCAAACTAAAAAGCGTAAGTGAGCGCCATGCCACAACCCACCTAAAAACATGGTGATCAAAAGATTAACATAGGTCCGAATTTGCCCTTTTCTATTCCCTCCCAGAGAAATATACAGGTAATCTCTTAGCCAGGAGGAAAGCGAAATATGCCACCTTCTCCAAAAATCAGTAATATTGGTGGCTTTGTAAGGGCTATTAAAATTAAGTGGTAATCGGAAACCCAGCAACAAAGCTACGCCTATTGCAATATCTGTATATCCTGAAAAATCACAGTAAATCTGGATGGAATAACCATAAACTGCCATCAGGTTTTCAAAGCCAGAAAAACTATCCGGATTGGCAAAAATCCTATCAACGTAGTTTACAGATACATAATCGGAAACGAATATCTTTTTAACCAGACCATTTAGAATTAAAAAAACAGCTCTTCCAAATTCATCTTTTGAAAGTTTATATTCTTTGTAAATCTGGGGAACAAAATCAGAAGCTCTTACAATAGGGCCTGCCACTAATTGAGGGAAAAAGCTAACATAAAAAGCGAAATCAACAAGGCTTTTTACTGGCTCTAATTTTTTTCTATAAATATCAACAGAATAACTAATGGTTTGGAAAGTGTAGAAAGAAATCCCCACTGGGAGGAAAATTTTCCCAACATCCATCCCCATTTTAAAAATACTATTGAGGGTTAATGCCAGATAATTTGTGGTTTGTAAATCTGTATCAAAAAGATTATTGAAATTATCTGTAAAAAAATAAGTGTATTTAAAATATCCTAAAAGACTCAAATTCACCAACACACTTAACGTAACTAATAATTTCCTTTTCTTTTGATTATCTGATTTGAAAAGTGCATTTCCGATATAATAATCTACCAGCGTAGAAAATAACAATAGCGTAAAGTAATAGCCACTTGATAAATAATAGAAATAAAGGCTGAATAAGGTCAGTACGGTTATTCGGACATTTCTGTAGGGATAAATCAGTTGGTATACTAACATGAGTACTCCAAAAAAAACCCAAAAAATTGCCTGGGTAAATAACAGCGGCCTGTTTTCAGTATAAATAAAATAATCTAAAATTCCTTCCACTCAGGTCGTACAGATAAAAAAATACAGGTTAAAAAATAATTCTTGATTGAATTACGCTAAATGTCTGGCCAAAATTGTGGAAAAAAAGAATAAGTTGAAACAAGTTGCTGAAATAAAATTAAGCTTCATAGTAGATTTAAAGTCTGCCTTCAGTGGATTTTTATAAACCTGCCAAAACCAATAAAGGAAATAAATTAATACTGGGAACAGCGCTACAAAAAGTCCTATTGCATAAATTTCATCAAACCAATTGATATAAAACCAGGCAAATCCTCCCATAGCCAAAGAAAAAAATACCATAGTAAAAATAAATGTTCCTCTTATACCTAACATTCGGCTAATGGTTAAATCGCCTCTTTTTCCATCTTCCTCATGTTGGTAAACCTGTGTCATGGGATAAGAACCCATAAGCATTGCTGTACTGAGTAATGCAGGAACAATTATCCCTAATTTTTGGAATATTTCAGCCCAATTCTCCCCGGTAAAAAGCTGATAAACAGATAGAAAAATAAAACTTCCCTGAAAAAAAGAAACTACAATCCAACTGATCACAGGAAACTTTTTAAGCCTTATTTTATCATGACTATAGGCTTTGGAAATAAGCCCATAGATAAACAAGGCAACTGCAAATTGCCAACTACCAGCCAAAGCCACAACTATGGCCAATAAATCAAATATCAATGCGGTGGAATATAATTCTTTATCAACAGGTGGGGGATTTTCCAGTCCACCTATGCTTTCTTCATCTTTATCGAAATAGGAATTGTAGCCATTACTAGCCGGATATAAAAAAAGGTGAATCGCCAAAAAGGAAATCACTAAATCCCAGATATTGAGTTCAGGAATTACACTTAATGAAAAGAAATAAACCGGAAGTAAAAAGTAGGAAAAGGGAATTCGAAGATGAAGCCAAGTAGACTTTTTTATCATATCAGGTTAATAAAATTGTGTGTAAAAAAATCCTTGGAATATCAGTGCTAAATACATTTTAAACTACATTAATTTATATTTAATTAGAAGTTAGAGGATTGATATCAGCAGCTAGATGTCTTTCCAAAGTGTTAAATAATAACTAATTCTAACTTCAAGTAACTAACTTCTTGCTACTATAAGAGAAAAATATTTTCCCAATATCCTTATACCTTCTTCCAAAAAAATGGAGTAAATAGCATTAAGACAGTAAATAATTCTAATCTACCCAGCAGCATTAAAAATGCTAAAATCCATTTGCTTACCATGGGTATTTCAGCAAAATTGGAGACGGG
>JAHQVQ010000380.1 GCA_019634305.1 Flammeovirgaceae bacterium
CCTTTAAATATAGGGTTACATCATAAAAAAGGGTGTCATCTGTATGATTATAAAAAGTTTTCCATGGTTCTCTGGCAACCGTATCCACTACTCCATCCCCATCAAAATCCCAGGATAAGATTTTTGAGTCAGCAGGATAATCTAAATCAGGAGAAAAAGAAGTGGTAAATGGAGATGCTCCGAAATTTTCATCCGCTTGAAAATCTATTTGAGGTTTAATTAATTCCAGCGTTTTTGAAACAGATTCAGAGCCTCCATTTTCATGGGTAATTTTTAATTTCACTTCAATATTGGTTGTATCCCCAAAAAGTTGATAAACATGAAGTGCACGACTATCACCAAACACATTTGGGCTTCCATCACCAAAATCCCATTCATATAATACAAAATTGGAGGAATCAAATGGTGGTGGAGTATTATCTACAAAAGTGACCTGGACGACATCTTCACAAACAGGGCTTTGTTCAATTAAAAAATCTGGTTGAAATCCTATTACTTCAATGCCATAATCTAAAATTGCAACATTTTCGCATCCATAAACATCCCTAACTGATAAACCTGGACTATAAATCCCAGGCTGAGTAAAAGTATAAGTTAATGAATCGTGATACCCCCTAATAATTTCCCCATTTCCTAATGACCAGCTAGTCCCTGCTGTATCCAGTTCATTACCATCATTTTCTGTCGAATAATTTTTAAATGTAACAGTGAGAGGGAAATAACCTTTTTTTTCTGAGGCAGTAAATGCTGGTTTTGGTCCATTAATTTCTACGTAATTATTTTTAATAACAGTTTCTATTGAACCGTCTGAATAATACACCGTTAATTTCGTGTCATATTTCCCAGGATCCGTATAAATATGAACTGGATTTTTGAATGTGCCGGTTGTTCCATCCCCAAATACCCATAATTGGTTGAAAACTTCTTTATCCGAATCAGGCTGAATATTAAAACTTAAAGCTGCTGGTGGGCACGAGTATTCTCTTGGACTTCCTTCGAAATCTGTTCCGTATTGAAAAGGAATATCATAGTCTGGTTCATACATTTTTACTGCATTTACCATCAAAGTATCATCTGAGCAACCTGTATTCAAATTCGTTACCCTTAGCCTAACATCGTAAAAGGTAGAATCACCAATTCTATTAAAATTATATGTGGTACTATCTCCAGTTGAATCATACGTACCATCATTATCAAAATCCCATTCTAAAAGTAAATTAGAAGAATCTGTAGAATCTGGTAAACTCAATATAAAATCTGCGTTAGCCGAATCTCCCATGATCGTATATTTGGAAGGATAAAAATTGGCTTCCACAGGTGAAGAAACCGTTATAAAACCTGGTTTTGTAATGGCACTTTTACATCCATTTTCATCCTCAACAAATAATTTTACATCATATTCTCCGGACTGGGTAAAGGTAAAGGAAGGGTTTTCTCCCATAGCCACTCCATCTTCTCCAAACTGCCAAATGGTTTTGGAAGAATCCAAAGTGGTATCTCCTGCAATAGAAGTATTGGTAAAATCAATTGTAAGTGGAAAGCAACCTGAGCTCACATTACTAGTAAAGTCTACTGTTGGGCCTTCATACACTTCTATCAAATCAGGTTTATTTATAGTTTCTGAAGAACCATCAGTATAGGAAATAACTAATTGAACATTATACTTCCCATCTGTTGTATACACAGTTCCTGGTTTTTCAAGAATCGAATTGGTTCCATTTCCTAAGTCCCAGAGGTAACTCTCTACAGTTTTAGCCCCATCTGGCAATGACTCGAAGTTTACTATTAAAGGGCCACAACCTGAAGTAGAACTCCCTGGCTGTACCTCAAAATCACCTTGCGCATTTACAAATGTGGCGACTAAAAGTAACGGTAATATTATTAAATTTCTAAATGTAATTATAGATGGAAGTATCACGTTTTTTCTGGCTGGTTTAAATATTATAAGTTTGTTTGATTAAAACATTTTGGGCAGCACAAAATTATCAAACAACTAACTATTTAAATTTGCAAAAAACCTAAATAAATCACACCCAACTCAACAATACTTATAATTCGTAAAATAAAAGTTGGTGAATCACTTAAAAAACTTAATCTTAGCTGCAAATCAATTATACTCATCATATAATGGGTTAAATGCAATTCGAATCACCCCACATTATATTTATCTGCTCTACAATAGCATATATCGAACTACTTTTCTACTTATTTCCAAGATTAATCTTACATGTTGTTAAATCATTCAGTTAATAAAAATCATGAGAATTTATTGGATTCCAGAAATTAAAAATGGCCAACTTGGAATGATGGCTCGACCCAGAGGAAATGATTGGCTAGAGAAAGAAATAAAAAGATTAAAACTTTTAGGCATGGATATGGTAATTTCACTACTTGAAAAACAAGAGGAAAAAGAACTCAAAATTCAGGAAGAAGGCACATTTTGCAAAAAGTACGATTTGGAATTCCTGAATTACCTGATTATATAGACAGGTCAACTCCTGAAGATTCAAATTCATTTTTTAAATTTATTACCAAAATTGAAAATGCCCTAACTGAAACTAATAAGGTTGTTTTCCATTGCCGTATGGGAATTGGCAGAACCTCCATGGTAGCTGCTGCCTTATTAATAAAGCATGGATTTAATCCAAATGAAATATTTGATATCTTGAGCCATCATAGAACACTTTCTGTTCCTGACACTGAAGACCAAATTCGGTGGGTGAAAAATTATTTTTACAAGAGATAATTCAACCACCAATCATTTCCAGCAAATTACTGCCGATTCTCTGAATATTAACTGAAATTATTTTTTATTTGTATAAATCGGCAAAATATTGCTGAATATGGATATAGAAAAAATTGGATCAACTATAAAAGATAGGCGTAAATTCCTCAAAATCACGCAAGAGGATTTGGCCTATATTTCTGAAAGTGGAATTGCAACAAAAAAGTAGACAAAAAGTTAAGCTGCATTTAGATAAAATAAATTACTATATTGTTCAGGGGTTAAAAATTGTAATAGTTATTACTTAATCTGACAGTTTTAATAAATTTGTTTAATAAAATCTTTATCAGTAAGATAACTAATCTCTCCTAAAGCCACCTCAGGACACAGCATGATTTGCTTTACTATGCGTAATAGCTTCTTCATCTTTTAAGATGTAATAGAAAATATTACTTTCCTGACCCATATTGATTATTTGATTTCCAACAGGTTCTACTTTTCTAGAATCTTTAAGCAAAAACAAAGGAATAATAGTATCCTTTAAATCTTCAATAAAATCCTTCAATTCCAATTGAGAAGTAACATCATATTGCTGAATATTAGGGTTTTGTCGGAAATAATGAGTTACATTGATATAGTCAACTGAGCCATTAAAGAGTAAATTCTTACTCCTTTTACTCCCGTTTTCTATAATTTCGTCATTCGACCCCAGGCGGTAAACTCGCTGATTCCCAAACTCTTCACTAAAAATCTTGCAACTCATCATGTTGATCTCGGTATTACTTGTCATGGCATGCAATTGCCCAAACTGAGTAAGATCAATTTCCTCATAAACATCATCACTGGCAAGACTTCCTTCAAATGTAGGTAATTCCAGCTTTTGTGCTTCATGAATATTTGACTGAGAAGTATCTGCTAATAATACTGGTATATTAAGTTTGGTTAAAAACTGAGCAATAAACCTTGCAGGTTCACTTGCTCCAAGAAATAGGACACCATTGGGTTCACTCCGGATTACTCCAAGAAGTTTAGCTAATGGTTTGGCCGTAATTCCCTGAAGTACAACCGTTCCTACAATGATGAAAAATGTAAGCGGTAAAAGTAATTTTGCATGGAAAATCTCCATCAAACTTCCTGGGTTACCATCCAGAATAGGCACTAACCTAATGGCAAAAATGGAAGCCACACCAGCAGAAACAATTCCTCTTGGGCTAATCCAGGAAATAAATAATTTTTCTTTAAATGATAATTCTGATTTAATAGTACTTAAAAAAACCGAAATTGGTCGGAGAATAAATACTACTACAAAGAATAAGATGAAGCTACTTGGGTTGAGAATGGTAATTATATCTTCAGCCTGAATTCGAGAAGATAATAATACGAATAAAAAGGAAATCAGAATTAAAACAATATCCTCTTTAAAACTTAAAATTTCTTTAAGATTTTCTATTTTTAAATTGGCCAAAATCATGCCCAGTAAGGTTACAGCTAACAGTCCTGATTCCGCATGAATAACATCTGACAATGCAAAAGTCATGATCACCATCGCCAAAACCACTACATTTCTGAGGTATTTAGGAATTAAATTTCTAGTCAGTACATAGTGTAAAATAAAAGCAAATGCTCCACCCACTATAGCTCCCGATAAAATAGTTACCATGAAACTTTTTAGCGCGAATATGGTAAACTGCTCACCTGGTTTTCCGGAAACTATAAATTCATATATTAAAATGGCGATTAAAGCTCCAATTGGATCAATAAGGATACTTTCCCACTTCAAAACCGTATTTATTCGGAAATTTGGCTTTACATTTCTTAAAATAGGACCAATCACAGTTGGTCCTGTAACAATAATTAATGAGCCAAAAAGGAAGGCAAACCGCATAGACATGCCCAATACATAGTGGGCTACCATTGCACCTCCAAACAGGGTAACTATAGTACCTACGATTATAAGGTTACGTACAGTTTTAGCAAGCGAATTAACCTCCTTCAATTTAAGCGTTAATCCACCTTCAAATAGGATTAAACCCACAGAAATGGATATTACATCAAATAAAAATTCACCCTGGAAAATGTTATCTCCATCAATAAACTTTTGACCATCATAAGAAATCATGGACCAAATGGGACCAACTAATAATCCGATGATAATTAAGGGAAGTATAGCAGGAACCTTTATCCTCCATGCCAACCACTGCGCTAATAAACCTAATACTAATAAGGCTGCCAGTTCAATCATAAGGAACTACTAAAAAAAATTTAAATATTTAAAAAATTCCTAAAAGGGACTTTGTGTTTAAATCCTATTACCTATTAATGAGCATTATTTATATTTATTATGTTAATCGATTGTATATTTCTGCTAAAGATTGGGATTAATCTTATCCTAAGAATAAATTTTTAAAATATTATATCAGGGAAATTGAAATTATTGATGTTTTTCATTAATTATGAGGGAATATTATTGTTTTGGAATTTTAAACCTTGAAATAATAATTTCATACTAAAATCAGGTTAAGTGTAAAATATTAATTGTTCATCTGATTCCAACCACTTCTTTAAGCGTTTTTTAAAAATCTTCAATTACAAAAAAATCACTTTTAATTCGAACAGAAAGGATATAAACAATGAAAATCATAAACCCTACAATCATATAAAAACAACATTAAAGTATAATCACTTGTTTATCAATGAAAAAATTAAACAAAATAAAATCCCAATATTACCCAAAATGTAATAGGAATTAGCAATTCCCATTTTGGCTTAAAGTTTGTCTTTTCCATCTTTGTCCCCTATTTCTTACAAATTTTAACCCGTTTCCTCTCCACTCCCCAAGGATATACGAAACTGTAAGCTGAATGAACCTTAGCTCTTCGAACATAATTTCGACTCAGAAGACATGTGACCTCGACATATTACTAGAGTGCTCAAGTGATGCAGTATATATACTTGACCCTAGTACTTTCAAAATAATTAAGTCTAATCAAAATGCTTCC
>JAHQVQ010000381.1 GCA_019634305.1 Flammeovirgaceae bacterium
ATTCAATCAAAAAAAATAGACCAATAAATAAAGATGAGTAGAAAATTCAGTTTGTTTGAGTATTATTCCCTTATCCATCAGGAAAGCATTTTAATTTCCTACAAAGGCCCGGTTACTCCAGTGATTATGGCTGAAATTAGTTCGGACATTAGGGAGAAGTTAGCCGAAAATCCTACAGCAAGTAGAAAAGTTTTTTCAGTATTCATGGAGTTAGCCCAAAACATTTTATATTATTCTGCAGAAAAAGTTAGTTTTTCTGATAGAAGGGATAGTGTGGGAATGCTTTTAGTAACTGAAACAGATGATGATTATATTTTCTCGTGTGGTAATCTGGTGAAAAGCGAATTTGTAGAAGAATTAGTTGAAAGTTGTGATACTATTAACTCTCTTTCAAGAGATGAGTTAAGAAAATATAAAAGAGAACAAAGAAATAGACCACAAAAAGAAAGAAGTAAAGGCGCAGGAATTGGTTTAATTCACGTTGCTATCACTTCTGATAGTCCACTAGAATTAGAAGTTCATAATGTAAATGATGAAGTTTCGTTCTTTTCATTATCAGTAAAAATCACAAAATAAGAATTTAAAAAATAAAAATCTATTTTTCATGGAAACAGAAGTAACATCATTAGAGAATCTATCAATTGAAGGAGAAAAAGGAACATTTTTTACACCTCACGTAAATTTCAATGCTGAAACAGGCGTTTGTGTTCTTGAAGGAGAATCATACCTTGAGGATACTTGGGAGTTTTATGAGAAACTTCTTAACTGGTTAAAAACTTATGCTAAAACAGAGAAGCCTATAGTTGTTGAATTAAAATTGACTTATTTCAATACTAGTTCTTCAAAAGGAATTTTAGACTTATTGAAATATTTAAAAAGTGTAGAGGAAGAAGGAAGGGAAGTTACCGTAAACTGGTATCATCCTGAAGATGATGAAGATAATATCGAAGAAGCAGAAGATTTCAGAGAAGATACAGGTTTAGATATTCAGCTTATAGCTTACTAATAAAATCCATTTTTAAGTTAAAACCCATTCTAAGTTTTTTTAGGATGGGTTTTTTATTAAAGGCCAAGATATTCTAAAAGCCTTTTCTTTCTTATTACCTGAATTGCTCGATCAGGATATTTTTTATTGAACTTTTCCACTACCTGGCTCTCATAGGTCTTGAAGAATTCAGGATCGAAATTAGCTACTTTAAAATTGGTTAAAACTTCATCAATGGTTTTACTAGCTCTTAACCATTTGTCCCAAACTTCATGTCGATGCCTAATGCCAAAAAGATTTACTCCTACCATTTTGAAATCAGATTTTCTAAAAACGAGGTGGATACATTTTTTGCCATCCTCATTTTCCCAGTATAATGATTCTTGATCTTCAGGAATATTTGCTTGAACAGAACCGTAAGTTTGATATTCAATATCAAAAAACTTTGCTGAATTAAACCACGGACCCGGAGTGTATGGGATTTTATTGCCACATAGGCTTTGAGCAAGTGTCTCTCCATGCATCCTACCAGTGTACCAAACTTGTTCTATTGGCTTTCTATTAGGCAGAGGTTCTTTGAATTGTGCACAATCTCCAATAGCATAGATATGCTCTACGTTGGTTTCAAAATAATGATTAACCAAAATACCTCTATCAGTATCTAATCCGGATTCTTTCAGAAATGAAATGTTGGGGGAAACTCCTGCTGTTAAGCCTACAAACTGGCATTGGATTTCTTCGCCTGTGTTAATTATTACTGCTTTTGCTCTTCCGTTTTCATCAGCAATGATTTCCTTAAGTTCTGCATCCAGCTTCAGATCAATATTATTTCTCAATATTTCCCTATTGACCAATTCTGATTCACCTTGCGGAAGAACATTATTCCAAAAACTTTTTTCCCTTACTAAAAATGTAACAGGTATGTGCCTTGAATGAAACATTTCTGCCATTTCAATTCCTATTAAGCCTCCTCCTACAACAACTGCTCTTTTTAATCCCTTAGAGTATTTCTCCATCCCTTCCAGATCCTGGAAGCTATACATTCCCTGCACGCCTTTTAGGTTCTGCCCAGGCCATCCAAACTTATTGGGCTTAGAACCGCAGGCCAGGATTAATTTATCATAAGCAAGCTGAGCACCATCAGAAAATTGTAGTTGATGGCTATTGATATTGACCTTTTCTACATACTTATTGAGTATATTGATATTGTTCTTTTCCCAAAACCAGTCTTCATAAGGCTTGGTATGTTCAAATTTCATATGCCCCATATAAATATACATGAGAGCCGTACGGGAAAAAAAATGATCGGTTTCTGCAGAAATTACTGTGATCTCATGATCACTATTTTTTCTGATATGTCTTGCTGCAGTGATTCCGGAAATACCATTTCCGATAATTACAATATGCATGAAAGGTTATTATAATGAAATTTAAACATTTACATCACGATTAACTTGAGATTTTACAAAATAATTCAATTTATTGTACCTTACTCTTGTATTCATTATAAGTGTCTACAAATTGTTTTAGGTGATTTTTCAGCCCATCCCAATCGTTTTTTTGAATGAATTCTTTTTTGAAAAGGTTGCCACCCATTCCCAGTCCACTAGAGCCCGCTTCAAGGAATTCAATAAAGTTTTCCAAATCCACTCCACCAGTAGGTAATAGCTTTATTTGGTCTAATGGTGCCTTTACCTCTTTGATATAAGTTAATCCAAGTTTTGTAGCAGGAAAAACTTTTACCATAGAGGCACCAAAAGTCCAGGCCTGATAAATCTCGGTTGGAGTAAATGCACCAGGAAAAACAGGGATTTTTCTATCTACACAATCCTGAATTAATTCCTCTTCTACCACAGGAGAAACAATAAACTGAGCACCTGCTTTTAAAGCAGCTTCTAGTTCTTTTGTATTGCAAACTGTTCCGGCTCCTACATTTAAATTTCTTCCAAAATTCTTTGAGGCATACCTTATTAGCTCGACAGCATCTGGTGTGTTCATGGTAATTTCAACATTGTAGAAACCAGCCTCTTTATAAACAGGTAATATATTAAAAATTTGCTCTTGGGTGTAATTCCTAAGAATTCCTATAATGGGAAGTTTATCAAATAACTTCCATGAAAATTCATGTTCCTTCATGCTTTTGCAATGATTTTTTGGTAAATTGTATATTGTCCTCTACAGGCTGCCAAGCCTATTTTTTGTTCAGATAAAAATAAACTTGAATTAGCTAATCCTAACTTTTCTGCCCCAAATTTATAAAGTGCTTTCATTTTACCATTACAACAAAAAATTACTTTTTGTGAACTTGTAGTTTTAATGGCATTAAGCTCTGAGCCAATTAAAATTCCACTAAGGTAAAAATAATTTTCGTTAAGATTTTTTCTTTTAAATAATTGATTAGTCCTAACAGAAAACAGACTCTGTAATAATATAGGGTTTTCTATGGATTGTGATACTCCATCAATAAAATGTTGGACATATTTTTCTGCAAATAATCCATCAGGGGATTTTATGGAATTTTTTAAAATGCTGCGTTCTGTTAGGAGTGCAAAAGTTTCTCCAGTCATAAAAGTCTGGAAATCAATCACCCTTCCATCTTTTACATAAATATGCTTAGAATGTGTCCCTGGCATAACAAAAACAAATTCATCGGATTCCTCAGTAATGGAAGAAGCAATTCCCACCAGTTCGGTTTCTTCCCCCCGCATTACATCATTCTTATTGCAAACTCCTGAAATAATCAGGATATCATGGGGAAAGTCCTCATTCTTTTTTAAAAAATGACTCTCAAGAGATTGGCCTGATATGTCAAAAGGTAAGGTAGCATAGGGTAGCTCAACCATGCCAATAGAGGAAGAAATCATTCCTGAAGCAATTATTGGAATATGATCTAGGAGGTCTATTTTACTAGATTCAGAAAGTTGGGCTAAGGCTTCTTTTAAATAGTTCTTAAAATATTTTTCCCTTTTTGGAGAGGATTTATCTTCTCCATTTATATCTGAAGAAATTCTATGGATTCCATAATCACTTTTAAACTCTCCCTCCACAGTATTAGCCTTATTATTCCAAAGCCTAAGCCTGAAGTTGGAAGTACCCCAATCACAACTTAAAATGAATTTATTCATGTTTATCCGAAAAGATATAGGCTTATTTTTTAGCTTTACAAATCATTTTTTTCCAAATCTAGTCACAAATTAAGAAATTGATTTTATGCCTTCTAAAAAACTTTTCCTTCTGGATGCCATGGCACTTATTTACCGTGCGCATTTTGCCTTTAGTAAAAACCCAAGAATTAATTCTGCTGGAATGAACACAGGCGCAGTGTTGGGTTTTACAAATACGCTTTGGGAAATTATCCGGAAGGAAAAACCAACTCATATTGGGGTTGCCTTTGATTTACCTGGCCCGACTTTCAGGCATATAGAATTTCCAGAATATAAAGCTCAAAGGGAGGCTCAGCCTGAAGATATTACTGTGGCTATTCCTTATGTTAAAAAGCTGGTCCAAGCCTTTCAGATTCCCATTTTAGAAAAAGAAGGTTTTGAAGCGGATGATGTGATTGGCACCATTGCAACCAAATGTGGGTCTGAGGAAATGGAGGTTTTTATGATGACTCCTGATAAAGATTATGGGCAGTTGGTAACTGATCATGTCTATTTGTATAAACCTGCATTCATGGGAAATGGAGTAGATGTGATGGGAATTCCTGAGGTATTAGCCAAATGGAATATTAAGCGAATTGATCAGGTAATTGACATGTTAGGCTTGCAAGGTGATGCGGTAGATAATATCCCCGGAATTCCTGGAATTGGTCCCAAAACAGCTCAAAAATTATTAGCTGAATATGATACAGTGGAAGGTATTATTGCCAATGCTGATAAACTAAAAGGCAAACAAAAGGAACGGGTAATAGAGAATTCCGAGCAGGCCATTTTATCAAAGAGACTCGCTACAATCAATACAGAGGTTCCTGTTGAGTGTAATATTGAGGAACTGGAATATTTTGGGTTTAATCAGGAGGCAGTAAAAGTTTTATTCGATGAACTTGAATTTAAAACCCTTTCGAGAAGAATTTTTGGTGAAGAAACCAAAACTAAGAAAGTTACAAAGAAAGCTGCCACCGGTGCAGGAACACAAACCTCCTTATTTGGAGCAGCTCCTGTAGAGGAAGTTCAGGAGGAAACTTCAACTGCTCCAGCAGAAAAGAAAACTATTGATACCACTGAGCACGATTATCGATTAATTGATACTGAAAAATTACAGAAGGAACTGGTCCATTTTTTAAGTATTCAAAAAGAATTTTGTTTTGATACTGAAACGACTTCAATTGATCCTTATGAAGCTGAACTGGTAGGGATTTCCTTCTCTTATGTTCCTTCAGAAGCTTATTATATTCCCATTCCGACAGAAAAGGAAGAAGCTCTAAAGATTGTAGCTATTTTCAAACCTGTTTTTGAGAATGAGCAGATTACCATAATTGGACAAAATGTAAAATATGACAGAATTGTGCTGGATAGCTATGGAGTAAATCTGAAGGGGAAAATATTTGATACGATGCTGGCGCATTATCTTATTGAACCAGATATGCGCCATAATATGGATTTGTTGGCTGAATCTTATTTGAATTATAGCCCGGTTTCTATTGAAACGCTAATTGGCAAAAAAGGTAAAAAACAAGGGAATATGCGGGATGCAAATCCGCTGGAAGTTTGCCAATATGCGGGCGAAGATGCTGATATCACTTTACAACTAAAGCATTATTTCGATCCTATTTTGGATGAGAAAAAAGTCAGAAAGTTATTTGAGGAAGTGGAAAATCCTTTGGTAAATGTATTGGCTAGGATTGAAGAAAATGGAGTGAAAATAGATAAAGCAGCCTTAAATGCTTTTTCAGAGGAAATTCAAACTGATGTCATAGCGCTGGAAAAGGGGATTTTTGAGCAAGCAGGTCAGGAGTTTAATGTGGCTTCTCCAAAGCAACTTGGGGAAATTCTTTTCGATAAACTTAAGTTGATCGAAAAACCAAAAAAAACAAAATCAGGTCAATATGCTACTGGTGAGGAAATTTTAGTTACGCTTGCCAATGATCATAAAATTGTTCGTGATATTCTGGACTATAGGCAATTACAAAAGTTGAAATCTACATATGTGGATGCTTTACCTGAAATGATTAGCCCAAAAGATGACCTGATTCATACTTCCTACAATCAGGCGGTTGCTGCTACGGGAAGATTAAGCTCTACTAATCCTAACTTGCAAAATATTCCAATCAGAACAGATAAAGGAAGAGAAATAAGAAAAGCATTTGTGCCGAGAGGAGAAGACTTTACCATTTTAGCAGCGGATTATTCCCAAATAGAATTGCGAATAATGGCCGCCTTTAGTAAGGATGAAGTGATGATTCAGGCGTTTAAAGAGGGGAAGGATATCCATGCCATCACAGCCAGTAAACTGAATAAAGTTGCTCTTGAAGAGGTAGACAGTGAAATGAGAAGGAAAGCTAAAACAGCCAACTTCGGTATTATTTATGGGATTTCTGCATTCGGATTATCCCAGCGGTTAAATATTCCAAGGAAAGAAGCTTCTGCTATTATAGATGCTTATTTTGAAGAATTTTCCTCTATCAAAAAATATATGGATGAAGTGATCAATTTTGCCAGGGAAAATGAATATGTAGAAACGATACTTGGCAGAAGAAGATATTTGAGAGATATCAATTCCAGAAACTTCACCCAAAGGGGATTTGCTGAAAGAAATGCCATTAACGCTCCTATTCAAGGAAGTGCAGCGGATATGATTAAAATGGCTATGATTAATATTCACGATTGGATGGAAAAGGAAAACCTGAAATCAAAAATGATTATGCAGGTGCATGATGAATTGGTTTTCGATGCTCATAAAAGTGAATTGGAATTACTGAAAACCAAAATTCCCGAACTGATGACCAAGGCTCTTGAAATTGAAGTGCCTTTAATTGTGGAAGTGGGAACTGGGAATAACTGGTTGGAAGCACATTGAGCGACTGGGAAAAATAACTACATAAAAAAAATAAAAACCTGTCTGGATTGCCAGACAGGTTTTTATGTAAATAAGATAATTTTCTAAATAAGTTTAGCGACTGCTATTTGTTAGGAATTTTCTAACGTGGTTTTAAATTGTAGTAGTGTTAGTACGGATAGCTAACGCAAATTTTTTGTAAATGATATTTTAATATTTATTTATTTTTCATTAAGAAAATTAATGTTGATCAAAAATCACTAAACTCCCAATAAATCCTTGAACCACCAAGCTGGGTAATAATATCAAGATGATTTTTGAAGTCTTGCAGATTATAGTTTTGCAACAATTTCCACATGTTTTGAGATAATTCTACTTCTTCCTTTTTTTGCTCAATATAGCTTTTTGCATTTGCCATTAATTGCTGACTCCTATCGTCCGTTGAATATTTATTTCTGAGCTGTTCATTTACTTTGGCAATGAATACAATTTTATCTTTATTGTTAAAGTTTTCCCAATTTTCAACAATAGAATTTCTTACTATCGTACCATAACTCACTACTTTTTTTACGTCCAATGGCAAGGAAGAAAAATCCTGAATTAGCAAATCTTTAAATAATTCTATTTCTTTTTTATCAACAGGTTCTGGTATCACTTGAAGGTTGTTTAAGAACAATAGAAATTCAATAAAATGATTAAGGTTGGTATTGGTAAGCAATAGATTATATTTTTTATCAAAAGCCAACACCAGGTTTTGACCATGCACAATTTTACCTACTGTAGAGAGATAATCCATCTCATTCTGTTCAAAATGTCGGTTGGCCTGTACTGCATAAGTATTTTTTAAGGATGCAATTTGAAGAGGGTCTTTTAAGTAATAGGCACTTCTCATTTTTACATGGAAGCTATGTGTTTCTTTTAAGGTTTTTCGAGCGTTGATGGCAAATTCCCGCTTTCCATCATTAATTAGCTGGTTTTTGTCGGAATTAGAAATGGGATTTCCAGTGACAAATTCTATGAAATTTACATAGGCCTGAACCTCATTTTCTGAAAATGTATATTTTCCGGTTTTTTTATAAAAACTGGTTAATGTGGTAGAATGAGAAGTCGAATTGGAGATTTTTTTTGATGCTAATTTTTTTGCCTGCAGCCGCCTTTCAAATTGAATTGGACTACCATTATTATCCAGCAATTGCAGTTTTTGATCATTTAGTTCTTCAATATAATAGTTAAGATTAACACCCTTTCCCGGATCTTCCAATATTAGAAAACCATTATCAATTGAAAATTTGGAAAGAACTTTTTGCCCATCTGCCAGAAGAAATTCATATGTATTATTTTCAGAAAGAGTAAGCTGGAGTTGTTTTTCGGAATTTTCCCAAATTCCTTTTAATTTTTTTTCTGGTTCCTGAGCGATAGATTGAAAGATGAAATTGCAAATTAGAAAAGTAAGTAAAAATAAATTTTTAACCATATCAAAGCGGAGTTAGCTGGTTTCAGTTGGCAAAAGCCATTCATTTTTGGTAATGGAATAATTTATGATCAAGTTGGTTTTTTTGAACTCTGATTTTAAAAAATTATTTCAAAAATAACATTCAATTCCACAGCACCAAATGTCTCGCCTCCTTACTATACTCGATAATTGGAGACTTCATTAAATTTATTTTGAAAGAGAAAGTAATTCTACAATAGAAGGGTATTTACTGGAGTGGTTTTCCCTTATTCATCAAGCCACTTTTTAAAAATCGGATTCTTTTCCCTACTGACCGTAATATTTTGGGAAGATTCCAGCTGGAGAAATACAATAAGTTTCCCATTAAAATAATTTTGGATTTCCCTAATGGCTGTAATTCTGGCAAGAAACTGTCTGTTTAATCTGAAAAATTTGTCCGGATTAAGTTGTTGCTCCAATTCATCCAGCGTGTGATCCATGACATACTTTTTATTTTTAGAAGTAACTAAAAGTACAGACCTGTCTTCAGCAGTAAAATAGGCAATTTCCTCCTCAGGAACGGAAATTAGCTTGTCTCCAATCTTTACCAAAAACCTTGATTTATAGGATTTTGAAGGTTGTTTTAGAGAATCAATAAGGGCCGTAATATCAATTGTAGGTTTGGGTTCTTCAGCATAAACCTGTTTTATTTCCTTTAGTTTTTTGATGCTTTTTAAGAGTTCATACTTATTGATAGGTTTTAATAAATAATCAATGCTATTGACTTTAAAAGCCTGAAGCATATAATCGTCATAAGCGGTGGTGAAGATAACTGGCTGGGTAATTTTCACCTGTTCAAAAATCTCAAAACTCAAGCCATCTGCCAGTTGAATATCCATAAAAATGAGTTCGGGATGTTGATGAATATTCAACCATTTTACTGTATCTTCTACACTATCAATTATGTCGAGAACTTCAAAATCGGGGTCAATTTCCATTAATAATTTTTGTAATCTTCTTGCAGCAGGCGCCTCATCTTCTATTAATAGTACTTTCATAAGTCTATGTGATTTAACAAAATTATACAGATTTATTTTTGCCTTAACTGTTTGAAAATGAGATAATATATCTCTGTTTAAAATAGTACTGGTACTTATGATCTGGTCAATTTTATTAATGGCAAAGCTACAATGAAATTACTAGTGGTAACCACTACATCTACCGCCTGATTGCTAAGGTATTTATACCTTTTAATAATATTTTCCAATCCTGTTTTGGTAGAATGTTTCACCATGGATTTTTGCTGTAAATTATTTTTTACTACAATACTTTTTCCATTTTCTGTGGTAATAAAAATAGTCAAAGGTTTAGCGGTGGACATTATGTTATGTTTTACCGCATTTTCCACTAGCATCTGTAAAGTAAGTGGTGCAATATAATCTTTATAATGTTCTTTGGGAATATTACATTCAATCTGGAAATTATCCTTAAATCTCATCTTTAATAAAAAAATATAGGATTTAATAAACTGAAGTTCTGTTTCGAGGGAGACAAGTTCCTTATCCTTATTCTGCAAAATATATCGATAAACTTCAGAAAGCTTTTCTGTGAAATTTGTAGCCTGTTGGGTATCCTCACTGATTAGGGTAACTAAAGTATTAAGACTATTGAACAAAAAATGTGGGCTCAACTGATTTTTTAAGGCAGCAACTTCAGTTTTGAGTTGTTGGTTTTTTAATTTTCCGGCAATTAATACTGAGTTTTTCCAATTGCCAAAGAAATAGGAACTCTCATAAATTACTCCAATAAAGGCTGTCATCGATAGATTAAAAAATACATGTTCTCCCAAATTTTCTAAAATAGTAATTGGTTCTCCAAGTATTAATGCAATGATAACACACAACAAAATATCAGTTGAAAAGATGAAAAACACACAAGATATGATAGTTTGAGTTATTCTTTTGGTTGTCTGCTCAAATTCAGGGTACTTTTTCCTAAACCAAAAAATAATAAAGCAAGTCCCTTCCCAAAAGATGGTGGTGAAAATGATGGCTTTTGGTACAGTTTCCCAATAACCCAAATTCCCCATGTGCTCACTTCGGAAAAGAGGTAAAAGAAACCCTATAGCTACTATTCCAATGTGTCTGAGTACTATTTCCTTTTTTAAAAAATTAATGTATTTATTCATTCTTAATAGTGGTCTTTACTTTAATACAGTTCCAATTTAATTAATAAAAAAGACCTTGAAAATAGGGGTTAGTTGAAAATGATAAAAATGGGATTCAATAGTAGAAAATAATAGTTGTACAGTCAAATTGATGAAAATCTGCAAAGAGGCGATTAATTTTTCACTTTATCCTATTTCTAAAACATTTCATCACTTCTTTTCTACTATTCAACTAATTCCTTTTCTCATTGTAAGTTTTTACCAATTAGGTTTGTCAAAGCCATAACCACTACAACATCTGTGAATACACAAAATAGCATTTACTAAATTTTTTTAACCATCAATATTTATTAGAGAACCGGCAAGTTGTTGGTTCAAAAAACAGAGTAGCATTAAAAAGAAGGACGAATTCTATTTTCCAACCTCTTACTTCTAACTTCAAAAAAATTTAACAGATGAAATTAAAATTAAAACCCCAATTACTCTTAGTTGCATTATTTCTGGTTTCATTATTGGCATTGGCTGAGGCTCAAACCGTACAAACCATACGAGGACAAGTAATAGATAGAGATGCTAAATCTCCAATCATTGGGGCAACGGTGGTCATATCAGGATCGGACCCACTTATAGGGAGTTCTACTGACCCAAATGGCTATTTTACCCTAAAAAATGTGCCCATTGGAAGAGTGGATTTGAAAATAACTGCCATTGGTTTTGAAGAAACAACAGCTCCTAATATTTTAGTGATATCGGGAAAAGAAACGCAAATCAATTTCGAATTGGTGGAGAGTGTCACCAATCTGGAAGAGGTTACCGTAACAGCTGGTGGAGATATTCCTGAAGTGAATAATGACCTTGCTGTTGTAAGTGCCAGAACTTTTGATATGGAACAAACTACCAGATTTGCAGGAAGTAGAAATGATCCTGCCAGAATGGCCACCAACTTTGCCGGAGTAAGTGGGGCAAATGATGCCAGAAATGATATTATCGTGAGAGGTAATTCTCCAAACGGAGTGCTTTGGAGATTAGAAGGAATTGATATTCCCAGTCCAAACCACTTTTCATCCTTTGGTAGTACAGGTGGACCAGTAAGTATGCTAAATTACAATACTTTGGCTAAATCCGATTTTATGACTGCTGCTTTCCCTTCAGAATATGGAAATGCTCTTGCAGGTGTTTTTGATTTAAGGTTGAAAAATGGGAATAATGGAAAAAGGGAATTTCTGGGGCAGGTTGGATTCAATGGTTTCGAGTTTGGTGCAGAAGGACCATTTTCCAAGAATTCAAATGCTTCTTATGTAGCAAATTACCGATATTCAACCCTTGGAGTTTTCAAAGCCATAGGAATTAATTTTGGTACGGGAACAGCAGTTCCAGAATATCAGGATTTGAATTTTAAAATTAATCTGCCAACTGAAAAATCCGGAACATTTACTGTATTCGGGCTTGGGGGAAAAAGTAATATTGAGTTATTAGGAAGTGAGGTAAATCTTGATGAAGAAAGTGAGAGCGATCTTTATGGGGATGAAAATATTGATATTTATAATAAAACCAATACAGGAGTTTTAGGAATTTCCCATACTTACTTTTTCAGTCCAAATACTTCTTATAAACTCTCCGTAGCAGCTACCCATCAAAAAGAGGAAGTGCTCATAGATTCCATTAGTGTGGATAGGGATATTATCACAAGAAATAATAGTATAAATATGAGGCAGAATACCTATAGTGCTCATCTTATGTTCAATCATAAATTTAATGCAAAGAATAATCTGGTTGCCGGAGTAATTACCAATATATATGATATCAATTTTGCTG
>JAHQVQ010000382.1 GCA_019634305.1 Flammeovirgaceae bacterium
AAAAATAGATGTTAAACCGGGGACACTACCAAGTTTTGCCTCCTGAGGGGGCAAAAGTAATTTTACCCCCTTCTAGGGGTTATCTCAAATCCCCATCCTCAGGGTGGGGATCTTTTAAAAATATGCAAAGTTGGGACCATCCCTAATGTTGGACAAAATAAGTATTATTTATGCCTCTGTGGTACAAATCAATTCATCTGATTTCCCATCGATTATAGCTTTTCTGAATTTTTTTACCTGCTTTTAACAGTTACACTGCCTTTACTTTCATTAGATGGAAATCCCTTCCGACCAAGGTTTTCTATTCAAAGTTTCCCTCTTAAATTTTGTAACACTCAGACAAGCTGTGTTGGCTTTAGGAAGAATCGTCAATTTTGTTCCCACTAAAAAACAACCTTTCCCGTGAGGAAAGGTATTAGTTCAAGCCTGGGAAAGATCCTTTTTTATCAGATGGGGCATGGATAAAGGGCCCTACCCTACAAGATTAGCTCAATTGAGGGGGGAAATTAATTATTTCGATTCAAGATTATTTCGTGCTAGTCACACTATTGCTTAAAACCACTCCCCCAACATTCTGATATAATTAAATGCCTGCAAAAATATGAGCACCACAGTGAAAATAGTGATAACAAATCTCACCCAGTCCATCCAGCTTTTTTTTTTCGGGAGATTTGGCCTGAAAAAGATTTATGAGGAAATAGAAAAAACCTCCCAGCATGGGGATATAATACAAAAGGCTTTGCCCTGCTCCAAAATACTGATAAAAAGTAAGTCCTTCCCCAAATATTTTCACCACAATCCAATGTGGCACAAAAATCATCATTTGGAAAACAACGCTGGTGATAATTGGTAATGACCATTCATCATTCTCTTTGTCCTGTAAGCTTTTGCTGGTCATCAGCATCTGAAATGGCAAAAATCCATGGGCTGCAAATCCCAGCCAAAAGTATTCCTGGCTTAGCTCGGGCAATTTTATATTTCCAGAAAATGAAAAAATAGTAGTAATATTGACCAATAAAAGTGCGCCAGTAGCGGCTACCAACATTGGGAAAAATATAAAACCCATCACATTGCCTTCCATCCCACTCAAATAGGATTTTACGATTATTATTGTTACCATCCACCCAATTAACGACAACCATAAATACTTAGGCTGATAAACTTCCCAAATATTGAAATCAGCAGGAAGGAACTGGCTTATGCCATAAGTTATCCCTAGCACAAGCCCGGTATATACAACTAAAAAAATTAGGTAAGGTATTATTTTTAGTTTTACCGTATTTGTTCCAACAGGCGTAAAAAACGACTTGTTGCTACCAGAAAAACAAAGGAGGAAAATTAGCAACCCATAGGGGTTTAACAATACATTCAGAAGTGCTATCCACATATTTTAAGAGTCCTTGCTACTTTTAGCTATCACCAATTTCTCCGCAAAGATATTCACTCCATCCCAATTTTCTTATCCCAAAAGATTCACTTGCTACAATCGATCAAAACATGGATAGCATTTTCCGTGTTTTGAACATCTCTTAATTTAAAAGCCTCCGCAACTTCTGCCAGATTGTAGCGGTGCGTCACCATTTCCACTGTATTCACCAGACCGTCCTGTACCAGTTGCAAGCCTTCCTGCCAAAATCTGCGCATATCAATATCTCTCTTGGGCTCTGTTGAAAAAATATCTACTCTTTTTTTGTGCATTTTAAAGAAATCAAATTCCCCATTACAAGGTCCAATACAACCATACATCACAATTCTTCCCCCAAATGCAGCCGCATCCAGCGCATCGATCATTCCGTTTCCTTCCAGCAAACAGGGAATCACCACATCAAAACCATCGGGAAAATCTTTACCCACTACATCCATTGTTGGCGTTTCCTCAGTAGGAACCTGATAGGTATGTGTGGCTCCATATTTTTTCGCCAGTTCCAGATTTTTTTCGTGTAAGTCTGTCACCACCAAATGTTTTGGGCTGAACAATGCCATTACCTGAGTCATCACCAAACCACTTACGCCCTGCCCGGTGATCAGCACCGAAGTATTCGCCTGAACCTTGGATAATTCCGCTGCATGCAAAATGCCGGGAAGCACCTCAAGCGAACTGATTTCTTCATCGGGAAAATCATCGGGAACTACCTTCACATTGAATGGCGAGCAAACAATATATTCGGCAAATGCACCCCAAACATACCGGCAGGAAACTTTCATACCCTTTTTTAAAGTATGTACATTTTTACCCACTTTATCGATTATACCAGAAACCTCATGACCCAGCCTGGCAGGAAATGTCATAAACTCCGGTTTTCTAATGCCTCTATAGGTTTCAATATCCGATCCGCAAATGCCTACATATTTTATCTTAATCCGAATCTCTTCATCACCCGGCTCGGGAATTTCCGCATAATTCATGGAAATATTATACGGATCATTAAGCACTGCTACTTTTTGCGCATTCGGATGATTTTTTTCAACAAAGGATAGAGAAGCGATCTGCATTTTGGAAGCCATAATTCAAATGTTTTTTTGGAATGATACTACAAGTAGTTAATAAATAATTCCCAATGTAGAAAAATTAGCATTTTTCCTGGCAGAGTCTTCTCCTTTTGACAGACCCTTCGTTTTAGCACAATTTCTAAATTGAACGCAGGGTCGCGAAAATGCAGACCCTGCTGAGACATTCTTTTTGGGTACATTGAGAATTGTTGTTCTTAATTTTTATTCAAGCTAATCACCCATGTGAAGCTGTACTGTACTGTTATGTAAAAATATAAAACATTTTTCCTTATCCAAAATATTGCATTATTTACCCAACTCCACCAACTTTTTCAACTGATAACTAAACAGGTACCAGGCTAGACCGATAAATACCAGCCAGCCAGTGGAAATAACCATTAACCCCAAAAAGGAAATATGATACCGGGTGATCAGAATATAATACATAAATCCCAGCATGATGAAGTAGATCAGCCAGTTGATATATTTCCATTTCCCCATTTGCTGCGCTTTAATTTTAGCTCTGTTTTTTACCTTTCTTTTCAGGCTAATCCAAATGCCTGAGAGGATCAAAGAAGATATGCCCAACCCGAAAATAAACCAGATGATTTTGGTAAAAAGTCCTCCCCAGTTTCCAAAGTGAAGTGGATCGGCAATATCATTGAGCCAGGTGACTGTGCTGATAGAAGATGCCCTTTGAACACCA
This sequence comes from Flammeovirgaceae bacterium, assembly GCA_019634305.1. Lineage (GTDB taxonomy): Bacteria > Bacteroidota > Bacteroidia > Cytophagales > Flammeovirgaceae > Flexithrix. Next base: position 3,197 of record JAHQVQ010000382.1, read on the forward strand.
GCTACTTCATAGGTATTCGGATTTAGATAAACTCGATTGGCTCTGTTACGGACCAAAGCCACATCACTTTTCCCATTGATATATAATGCCTGGGCAGAACTTTTTGGGGGAAGAATGTCCATTACTTTCAAGCCGGGAATTTCTTTTTGAGCTGCTGCAATTGCCTTGTCATAATCTATACTAAAGGACAGGTTTGCCAGGGCTTCATCTGTTTCAATCTGGTTGGTGATCACCGGAGTTTTTGGGTTGGCAATATCGGAAATTCCCCCCAGGTTAGCTCTCTCCGCAAAATACCAAAGTCCCGTTACAGAAAATAAAAGCGTGAAAGGAACTGACCAGACACCCACCAAGCGGTGCAAACTTCTAAAAAATACTATTGCCCCTTTTTTCACTTCCAATTGAAATAGCTTTAGATACCATTTTTTGTAGAATAATAAAGCCGTTACGAAGGATATAAATAACAAGAAGGCAAAAATCAAGACAGTAAAATGGCCGATTTGAAAGGGAATAAACAGGAAATAATGCAAATCCCTGAAAAACCTTTGAAAGGTTAAATGGGCGCTACCCTGCAATTCTCCTGTATATTGATTGACAAAACCATAAATTCGTTCGTCATTATCCTGAATATAGACAATGTCACACAAATAGGGCTCTTCCGATCCACCCCAGTATTCAATTTTTCCGTTTGGAAAAGCTTCCCTTATATTGCTTACTATTTTGTTTTTTGAAGCAATATTCTTTTGAGGAACTACCCGCATTTCTGGTATAAAAAGCCAGTCCATTTCATGGCTCAAAGTTGCCAGTGTACCAGAAAAGCATACTATAAAAAATAGTATGCTTAACTTAATGCCAATCCAGCTATGAATTCTGAAAAATAGCTTTCGATTCAATTTCATAAAAACCTGAGCTTTTTTAGAAAGTATAGGAAACCGTTGTCATTAAATTTCTTGGAGCTCCTGGAAATGCGCGAATATAATCGTATCCACCAACCCAATGCGTTTCGTTCAACACATTATTCACATTCACCTGAATCTGAAATTTATCTACCTTATAATAAATGGCAGCATTCAATAATTCATAACCCGGAAAAACAGGAGGCTCATCCGTCTGAACAATAGAGCCATATCTTTCCGTTACAAAATTTGCCCCCAACCCAAAACCAATTCCATTAAATGTACCCTGATTAATCACATATTTCGTCCAGATATTTCCAGCATGTTTGGGCGCATTTGGCTTCTGCCGGTTGATTTCCAATTCATCATCGCTTTGGGTAATTACAGCATCATTGTACGAATAATTCGCAACAATACTCCAGTTGTCTCTTATCTTTCCAACCACATCAAACTCAAATCCTTTGGCTAGTTCTTCCCCAATCTGTATCAGTAAGTCTGGGTTCTCAAGATCATTTGCAGCATACAATGCTCCTTTTTGCCTTAATTGATAAGCAGCCAGTGTCAGGTTAAGTCTACCTTCCAGCCAATTTGTTTTTGCTCCAAATTCAATCAGATCACTGGTTAAAGGATCGAATGGACCTCCTGCATTTGGATCATTAACCACCGATGCAGATTGGGGTTGATAACCTTCTACATAAGTTCCATAAACATTAATATTGCGGGAAATTTCATATACAGCACCTATTCTTGGAATCAGGGCACTTTGCTCCACAGATGTTTCTTCAGCTGTTTTATATTTCAAATCATCGAAATAATAGTCTTTTCTTAGACTGAAGAGCATTTTCAACTTGCCAATAGTAACCTGATCCTGCACATAAATACCATGAGAACTTAGTTTACTTTGAGGATAAAGATTGGTCTGGTAAATATAATTACTCATGTCCCGAAGCTGGTTGGCAGTAGGGTCGGTCAGATCGAAATGAGGTACATTTGGGATTGGATTACCATTGTGATCCAGTGCATAAGCAGCTGCATTTTCCGGGTTGAATGAATTTATCGTAGCGGTTCGGTCAGCCGTTAAATATCCTCTTGCCTGCAATTGCGAACCACCAGCTCCCAATACCTGTTGGAAATAATCATATCCTACCAATAATTTGTGTTCCAGTTTTCCTGTTTGCAAATTGAAATTGAAATAGTTGTTGAAGTTGTCATTATTCCAGTTTCTTTTTCGGATAGATACCCGCATTTCAACTTTTTCAGGATCTTTGCTTCCATCGCCAAGTGTGGCAAAAGTATTGGCAGTACGATGTTCCAATAAATCTTCACTGTAACCAGATCTCATGTAAATGCTATTGAAAGCAATCTTTTTGGTGAATTGATGATTCAAGGATAAAGTAGCTGAGAGATTCTCTTCTTTTAAATAATCATTTGCCGCATTCAGTGCTTTGGAAGTCGGTACGGAATATAAATCCCCATTGCCAAAAACGGCCTGTCCTCTGTCCAGTCTGCCATTGGAATTTTGGAAAACAATGTCAAAATTCAGCCTCGTTTTATCACTTGGCAAAAAGGAAAAAGAAGGTGCAATGATCAGATTTTTATCGAATTGCAAATCCCGGAAATTCCCAGAATTTTCATAACCAAGATTTAGTCGGTAAAGCAACTTTTCATCTTTTGACATAGGCCCTGTAAAATCTGCCAATGTTCTGAAAGTATTGAAACTCCCTACAGTAGCACTGATGGACTGCCTCTGTTCAGCTAATGGTTTTTTAGTCACCCGGTTGATGGTTCCTCCCGGTGAAGCATTTCCAAATAATGCCGAAGCAGGTCCTTTTATCACTTCCACCCTTTCGATATGGGGAATCAGTTGTTGCTTCCAAAAACTGGTAAAAGCCCTCATACCGTTGACCAAATTATCTGAATTTCCCTGTCCTTTTACTCTGTATCCTCTGATTGTAATATCATTATAAAAAGAAAACTGATTTACCCCACTGATATTTTTCACTACATCATTCACCCTAAAAGCTGCCTGATCCAATGCCAGCTCCTTGGTGACATAGCCCACAGATTGTGGTACATCCTTTAAAAGTGTGGCCGTTTTACTGGCTACAAAAGAAGTGTTATTGGCATATTCCGTCTCCATTCTTCCAATCACTTCCACAGTTTGCAATTCCTCTGCATACTCTTTTAAGGTAAAATCCAAAGTTAAAACCTGATTGCCTTCAATTTGTATATCTTGGGACTGGCTTTCAAATCCTATTCCCGAAATGATCAACTGATAATCTCCGGCAGGTATATTAGTGATGACATATTCCCCATTTACATCGGAAGGAGCTCCTAAACTTGTCCCCTTCAAACCCAGGCTTATGCCGGTTAATAATTCCCCTTTTCCATCTGATACTTTTCCTTTTATTGTCCCTTTGGCATCCTGTGCCTGAACGTTTCCAAATGCTGCTAAAATGAGCAACACATATAGTATTATCTGCTTCATTGTTTAATCAATTAAATTATTTACCTCTATTTAGATTAATTCTAAACAATGCAAATATCAGAAGCAAAATCCCTTATGGCAATAACTAGAGCTAGGTAAATTTTTTATGGCTTTAGGTAGGGAACATTATTCACTATGGGAAGGTAAAAGATTTTACCTAGTGCTAGGGAGTGGAGAATTTGTGTGTTTTCTGCTCGGTCGCAATTGTATTGCAATCGAAACAAATTCATGATCTATAATGCGGGAAAAATTGTTTATGAAGTTTTTCCAGGTTTGCAAAATCCTACTATTCGCCATTGTAAATGACGAATAGTAGGATTTATATCTAAGGATTTTTAATCCGGCTTTTTATTGAATCCTGATTAAAAATCTTTAGATAGCACTTCGGAATTTCAAATTCCGAAGTGCACCAAATTTATTACCCAAAAATATCCGTATCTAATTTTCCGGTACTGTCTGAAAAACTTTCTGTTTCAATGCCCATGGTATTCAGCATACTCACAAATAAGTTGGACATAGGAACCTGGTCATCGTATTTTACATATTGCCCGTGCTTCACACCCATTTTTGAACCCCCAGCCAAAACTAGTGGATAATTTATAGCATCATGAGTGGTACTGCAGGCACTTCCGTAAAGTACCATTGTGTTTTCCAGTAGTGAACCATACTCATCATGCGTATTTTTCATCTTATCCAGAAAATAAGCATATTGTTTGGCCAACCATTGGTCATATCTCCCCCACTCCTGCCAGTGATTGGCCGACTTATCATGGCTGATGGCATGGTGACCTCTTTGCAAACCAAGGGCTAATTTTGGGAAGTTTTCACCAAATCCCATTCCATCTTCCCTGGCCATCATATAAGTCATAACTCTGGTAAGATCTACTTGCATGGCCAATACCATCAAGTCAAAAGTGGACTGAATATAGCCTTGTGGGTCAACAGTAGCATTTACATTTAAATTCAGATGATCAGTACTGAAATCCTTCATGGGAATATCCAGCCAGGCTTCATTTCTTTTGATTTGTGTCTCAACAGAATTCAGAGAAGTCAGGTATTCATCCATTTTCTGTTGGTCGGATTTCCCCAGCCTTTTCTGTAAATTTTTACTGTCTTCCAATACCAAGTCAACTATTTTTTGATCCTGCTGTAGACTTTTCTTTCTTGCAGCTGAAGATTCTCCTCCTCCTCCCTGAGAAAAATATCTTTCAAAAATTTGTCTTTGCCTATGCTCTGATGGTAACGCTTTTCCAGTGTGGTCGAAAGAAAGTGTAGAAACCCTGGATTTATATCCCACTCCGCCATCTGTAGATAAAGCAAGATATGGATATCGGGTGTATTTGCTATTATGCTGAGCTACTACCTGATCTACAGAAATATTATTCTTATATTCATTTCCTCTTAAATCACCACCGGTAAGCCATGTGTCTCCAGCCAAATGCCCTAACAGGTTTCGACTTCTGGGATGGCTTAATCCTTTAATGATAGAAATATCATCCCTAAAAGGAGCAAGTGGAGATAAAGTTTTTGTCAATTTGTAATCACGCCCTTCTCCCAATGGAAACCAACTCCAATTTTTGTGATGATGATTTTCAGCCGGAGGTAAACCACAACCATTTGGGAAGTAAACAAAACAAAGCCTTTTTGGTACTTCCTTAGCGGTACTGCTGCCCATAAATGGATCACCCATCGCCTCTAAATAAGGCAACATACAAGTGACACCAAGACCTTTAAGAAATGTTCTTCTATCTAATTTCCAGGATTTTTTCCCCATTTTAATTATCGGTTAAAATTCCCCTCTAAAAGAAGGGCTAGTTACAATATGTTCAAATACAGATTGAAAGCGGTAATCATCCCTACGAACAGCTTTCACTATCGCCTCTATTTCCTGCTCATCTACAAAAGTAACATCTCTACCAAGGGCATAGGAAAACAGGTGTTTTACCAATGACCGGGTAAATTCGTCACTTTTCATATTTAAAATATACGATTTTATTTCATCAATCCCATCCACTGCTTCACCATCAGGCAATTCAGTTTTTACATCTATGGGTTTATCTTTAGCCACTGTTTGGAATATTCCCACAGCATTATAATTCTCGAATACAATTCCAAACGGGTCAATCTTTTTATGACAATCCATACAGGAAGCCTTATCCCTATGTAAAAACAACTGCTCTTTTAAGGTAAGTTTTTCAAAGCCAGGAGTTTCAGGATCGAGTTCTGGAACATTTGGTGGCGGATCCGGAGGCCTGTCCCCCAAGATTTTTGACCTCAACCAAACTGCCCGTTTTATGGGATGCGCCTGAGTACCATCAGAATGACCACTTAAGAAAGCTCCCTGTGATAATAAACCTCCTCTGTGCATTTCCTTACTAACCGGAACTGCTCTGAATTCATTTCCTTTTACATCATCAATTCCATAAAACTCTGCTAAATTCTGATTGAGCATGGCAAAGTCAGATTCTATCAGGGTCATTATACTCATGTCTTCTTTAAGCACATAATCTATAAAATGATACGTTTCTTCTGACATATCATGTTTTACAAACCTTGTAAAATCCCTATACTCATTTACATTAGTGCTCATACTTTCATGTCGATCCACTCTGAGCCATTCTTCAGAAAACCTTCGAACCATTCGCCAGGCTTTTTCATCCTGAAGCATTCTTCTCACCTGTTCTTTTAAGTCACTTTTATCATGAAGATCACCATCTGCAGCTAATTCCAGTAACTCCTCATCAGGTGGGGAATTCCATAGAAAATAAGCAAGTCTGGATGCCAGATAATATTCTTTATCCTCTTCAGTGGCATCTTTTTCAGGCTCCGCCAAATAGATAAATTTGGGTGAGCATAAAACTGCTACTAATACTTCTTTTATTCCATCCTCATACCGATCGAAATCCTTTTTAGTATTCCGCCAGAATTTCATATAAGGTTCCAATTCACCCTCTTCCAAAGGTCTTCGGTAAGCATCTTCAATAAACCTGGTCAGAATCTCACGGGTATATTCTTCTTTATTATCTTGCTTTTCGGACGGGAAAAATATTTTAGTATGACTTTCAGGAGGCCAGGTAGGATAAAAAGGAGCCTCAAATTCCAATTCTTTGATCAGCAATGGAGGGCCAGAATCCTTGTTGTTTTTTACTAAATAATCATTCCATAATCCCACAATCATGATATTAGCCAGAATTTCTGTTTCCACCGTATCAATCATGGGAATGGGCAGATTTTCTAACCTTCCTTTAAAAATATAAGTTTCGGGTTCTCCTAGTTTGGCCGTTACATTTTTAAAAGTATCGAATGTTTTATAATCCATTCCATCGTCTGTTCTGGCTCCGGCAAAAGTTCGAATGGATGGAATTTCATTATCATATTTAGCCTTGCTTTTTTCCGCTTCTGATTTTAATTCAATTGTTATTGGATGATCCTCTGGAAATGGTGTTACAACCACTCTACTAAATCCTACAAAAAATTTCCCGCCAATTGTCAGGGTATGCTCTCCTTCTTTCAAATATGCCAGCGTAATTGGAGTAAGTATCTCCTTTTCATTTTCCATGACCTTATCGAAATGAAGGCGCTCTTGCAATTTATATTTATCTACTATCAACTGCATAGAAGGCATAGCATCGGCCGGTACAAAAGGATGACCAAAATCAATTTGGTAATAACCTTCTTTTGGAGCATTAAATTTGAAAACAGCTCTACTCTCTTTAATGATTTCCTTAGGAACCAATTGATTATCCCTCAATACCAAATTCGCTTTGTCTTTGACTTCTTTAGGACTCAGTATGATTGACCCATCAATTCCTTCTGCTATTTTCTTTTCCCTTAAACTTATAAATCCTTGTTTCTGGGAATACCATTGGTAACCTTTAGAAGCTTTCACCCTGAATTCAAAATCTCCCTTCATTGGGAAATAATTTCTAAAAAGCAATTTCAGGTTAGGAGATGGTCCCTGCCATGATTTTGGTGTTACCTCTTTGTGTGGAAGCGCAGAATAAAGAATAATTCCCTCATTCACTACTTCATATCGATCAGCATCAGAACCTCTCATGCCCACTCCAATATTTTTCTTGATTTCTGTTAATTGAGCCTCTTCTTCACTATTCAAACCTTTTTTAGGATTCCCATTTTCATCTAATATCTCCACTAAAAAATCATCCGGATTTATAGGAGCACTTTGATAACCTCCAATTTTTCCTGCAGGTAAATCTTTCCCTATTCCTTTTCCAAATGTAACTTTATAATGGATCCCAACTGGCTTTTCAGCCGGTGCAATTGTTTTGTCAAGCGCCTCTCTGGCTATCTGTTTGTAATAATCAATATGAAGTGGAGAAACTTGTAATACTTGCCCATTATTGCTAAATCCCATTTCTGATTTACCATCATCTGGCAAGACATCCCCAAACCGAACAGGTACATTCAATAAATTATTAAGCGAATTAGTATATTGACTTTTCGTAAGCCTTCTGATCACAGCTTTTTGCTCCGATTTCCTAATTTCCACAGCATAGTGAATGGATGCAGTAACCCAATCTACTAACACTCTTCTTTCATCATCTGTAAGTTGTTTTTCATCTTTTGGAGGCATTTCCCCACTATTTACCATATTCAGCATGTGCCTCCATGTTTCCGCATCCTTTCCCTGAACTAAATCCGGATCAATTTTATCAAGCCTTAATCCCCCTTTTTGTTCATCCTCTCCATGACAGTCATAACAATACTTTTGGGTAATAGGATAGATGTCTTTGGCATACTCAAAAGTTTCCAGCGTTTCATTAACCAGGCTGGATTCCATTGCTGCCAGCCCTTCAATCCCATAAGGATCATCTCCTAAAAATGCTCTTACTTCTTCTGGTAAATTCTTTGTTAAGAAGTTAGAACCATGAGTCAGAGAACCTCCATAATGACCTGTAATACTCAGGATCATAACATTAACAAAAAGCGCAAAATGGTAGGCAGTAAACTTTCGCCCTTCTGATTTCGAAATATTTTGCCTTAATACTATCAGCCAAATACTCAATATAGCAGTTGCTAAACCCAACCATTTATGAATTTGGAAAACATTGCTTCCATATTCCTCTGAAGCAGCCAATAGTGTCCCGGCAACTACTGTGGGAATAGCAGAGAAAACAGCCAGCCATAACAAAACTCCACATGCTGGTTGCAACTGAAGTGAGGGACGGAAAAAATTTAAAACTTCCAGAGCGAAAAGGCCCAATAAAATACCAATAGGCATATGGACCAAAAGTGGATGAAACTGACCTAAAAATGCCAGTGTCCAATGCACTGCTTCTCCTTCTAATGGTATAAAAACAAGCGCTATTAAAAAGCAAGAAATAAGTATTGAGCCGTAGATTAACAACTTTCCACTTGTATATTTATCTATCTTATCCAACGGACTATATTCTGGTTCTACAGTGAACTAATTTAAAATTTTAGTCTTTCAAGTAAATTGAGTTTTCGCAGATTTCCAAGAAATATATCAATATTTTATCCCTTTAATCTCCTGAATTGGTATATTCAATGTCTGGCTTATTCTACTTAGCTAAATAACTCCTGTTTTCCACTTAAAAACAACTTAATACTAAAATTTAAGAGACACACTTTTTCCAGCGTATATACCCTTGGGAAGGAGCACACTAATGTTGCTTTTTTTACTTTTTTCATTCCAAATAATCTGCATATTTTCATCCTTGGATTCCAGCTTAGCAGTTAGTGAAAAATGAAGATTTGACAATTCTCTATTTGGGTCTGAAACTGTAATTTCCTTCACCTCATTTCCTTTAACTTTAAGCATTAATATACCCGGACCATCACAAGTCAAATTCAGATTTTCATTTAGCTGAATTTGACCTCCTTTGTAAAATACCACCTGATAAAGATTTAACCCTTTATGCTTTACGGCTTGGAGATCTTTTAAATTCACAAGAATTTCCACATCATTTTCAGGATGGTTCTCCAATGCTTCGGCTGAAGTAGCCGGAACTACATAATATTGATAGATTGATTCCTTGGACCAGCTTCCATGATCCAGCCATAATTTGAATACGTCAAGCTTTACTTCTGCTTTTGGAGAATCAGATTGTCGGTTGATTTTAAACCAGCTACCAGTTGCCTCATCATTTTTGAGATTAATAGCAGTTGGTTTTGGAAAAATATAACCTACTCCATCATGGTAAACTTTAGTGATTTCTTCCATTTGGTACTCACCCTTTTTAACTGAATGCTTTTCTTCATTCTCCCAAACTAATACTTCTCCATTTAAAAGGCTTTGGTTAAGCGTAGTAGCAACTGTAGATTTTGTTTTAGTAGTTATCCCTGCACCGAGGCAAACATAAATATCATCAAAAAAGAACCATGATTTTCTAGCTTTAACAGGATCATGTGGACTAATAAAATCGAAGGCTACTGCTCCATATTGTCCATCCGTTACCGCCCCTACAAAATCAGTTAATCCATCTTTTTGAATATCTTTTTCGGGAATAAGTTCAGGTTTCTGAAGAATAGTAGTTCCGGGAATTTTTTGCCAATCATATACTGGCCAGATATCATAAAGTTCTTTTCCAGAAATTGAAATATGATTTACCCCATCTCCTCGATAATGATTATACAACCCTTCTCCATTGTAAGGGACTTCCATGTTATCATTTCTGGTGGAATACATTCTAACAGAGGTGAAAAATTCTGGTCGTTGGAAAGTAAAATGTTCTGATTGCCAAAAAAACGTAGCATGAGAAGTAGTAGCTTTTTTATCCTCCCTACAAATAGCAATAATTTCCTTAATTTCTTCTTTCCGATAACCGGAGGACTTTTGCAATTTTATAGCAGTAGCCGCATTTTGAGGCTTCAAAGTTCCTTCCCGGCTAATACTTCTATTTTTTGCATTGGGATCAGGAAACTTTCCAAATATCATATGTTTACAAATACCATCAAGATAATAATCCGTCAAATGGTTAATTTTCTCATCGGCAAAAGCATACTTGGTTCCAGCCACATAAGCTGCCCATTCAGCAAAAGCATAGGCATAACCAGTTCCATAGGAAAGCGTATTGTTCACTCTATCTACCCGATGATGGAAACTAAAATCGTATTGCATTCCCCTGCCAGTAGCAAATTTGATTTCCCCTTCAATTACCTTAATCACGTCATCAAATTGAACTTCATCCTTATTGTACAATAGGTTTTTCGCCAATATCCCGGCAATTTTTATCCTATCTCCACTGGGCCTTGCACCAGAAGCATTAAGATGGGCTCTTCCAATAATTGGCTGTGTTTTTTCTACTAAATCTTTGGGTAAATCTCCATCCATAATTAATAGAAGTGTTACCAGATTAGTTGGTGTTCCTATCTGATTATGCCACCAATTGTCACAAATAAAATCCCTTTCCACCCAGAAATTAAGAGAGGATTCAATGGCAAACTTTAACTTTTTATTTTTATGAAATGATGATTTTTTACTTTTATATGCCCTGGCCATTAAGACCATATTACTCAAGTGAATTCTATTTTCAAATCCAGTACGGGAAACATCCGTATAATTGACATAATTCCAACTTCCATCTTCTGAAAGATCAGTAAATATTTGTTTTACTGTCTGGTCCTCAACTGTAATCCTCAAAGTTTCTTCAATAACTCTCTGCCTGACGATTTCAATATCAGATTTGGAGAAAGCAATGTGGGTGAATAATAGGAAAAATAAGATTGCAGGAATCCATTCTTTTTTCATTTTCAATTTAGTTTGTTGTAAATCCTTTGAGAAAGGAGGTCAGTGATTAAAATCTCAGATTCAAGATAACAAACAGAACTAACAGATAGAATTGTATTTAGACCAAAATGTATCTGAAACGTCTCTTAAAAGAAAATCAATTGCCTAATTTGAGAATGGATATTAATTTATTCTTTATAAATAAGGTTTTGGACCTCTATCATCAAAAAAGTTTGATTTATCACTTCTTTAATTTGCTCCAATTCAGAAGTGGAGAATACAAATGCCATATTCTTAAAAGAAGTTTTAACAACAAAATCTTTATTGACTTTACAATACTTCCTTTCTAGTGAATTACTTGTTTCTGATAGCTCCTGGGAAAATAATATAAATGAATCAATCGATAAATATAGTGCTACATTCCCAAAAACAATATGAACATGATCCTTATACGGACCTTTTGCAGTAAAACAAAATTCATTTTGATGATAAATATAATTTTGGCTTTTCTCCATGTTTTAGGAATTTTTATTGGTTAAGAATACTGACTGCGTCTAAAAGCAATTGGGCCTTTGCAAGTCCGGATTTCAATTGAAAGAATTCCTCTTTTGAAAAATTAAACTGAATATCTTCATGACAAGAATTTAAAATGACAAATGGAGTGTGATTTCCTTGTCTAATACAAACCTTATCAAAGTCAAGAGCAATTACTGATTTTGAAAATGTGTAAAACCCATTCGGGCTAAAGCTTATAAGAATATTATGAAAACTTAATCCTATTCTTTTGCATGTTTTACACTGTAAAACATGCAAATGTTTTTCCTCTACCAATATCCTTGGGTTACAATTTTTCATAATTTTAATTAGAGATTGAAATAAGATGATTTATTATTTTTATTTAGACTAATTATAATTAATATCAAAATTAGATTAATCCATCTGAAAAATCAATCCCTAACAATGGTCAAAAAAAATTAACTATTAATGGTGAGGGGGGGAAGAAAAAGCCTCTAAAAATTGAATTGAACACAGTCAAAAAGAAGCTGTAAAGTCTCTCAAAGAAATATTAAGTAATTGGTCATCAGTTAATATGAATTTTTGACGAAGCAGTGTTTTCGCCAGACAAATCAAAAAGTCCTTGCATAGCGCTGTTATGCAAAGACTTTATTTTAAAATAAATACATGATTAATTTTGACTAACTACATAATCACCTAATTGGGGAATGGATAAGGGCCATAAACGGCATCACGAAATTTCTTGTGTAACCCTATTTTGTCGTACGGAAACAATTGTACAAACAGAACCGCAGTCAATTCATTTTTGGGATCAACCCAAAATAATGTGCTTGCAGCCCCATCCCAAAAAAACTCCCCTACTGCGCCATTGTTTTCTTCAGGATTGGCTGGAGGGCTTAGGCGAACCGCAAAATCTATCCCAAATCCTACCGATCCTTTACCAGGCAACCAAGATCTTATTGTTACACTGTCAGTCAGATGATCTGTAGCCATAAGTTTCATAGTTTCAGGCTTAAGAATAGTTGCATTATCAAGTTGACCTTCATTTTCCAACATACGGGCAAATTTCATGTAATCATCCAATGTAGAAGTTAAGCCCCATCCACCCAGCTTCAATGGCCATTTCTTTGTATTAAATGAAAGTGCCTGTTCGTCCGGTATTCGATTAAGTGTATCATTTTCCAAGCGATAATTAGCGGCCAATCTATCTCGGTCTTCTTCTGGAACAAAATACCTGGTCTCTGTCATCCCAAGTGGATCTAATACATTTTCCCTTAGATATTGCTGGAATGGCTTCCCAGAAATTCTTTCTACTAATAAAGCCTGCATATCTACACTAGTACCATACTCCCACTGAGTTCCTGGTTGAAACCAAAGTGGAATGCTGGACAGTTTTTCTGCCATTTGAGTCAAACTTCCTTCTCGATTATATATATCTAATTCTCCAAATTTTTGTCCAAGGCCAGGAATGTCAGCCCTGTTTACAAAACCCGAGGTATGACGAGTAAGATCTCTAACTGTGATGGGGCGATCAATTGGCTCTACCAATATATTTCCAGAGGAATCGACACCGGTATAAACCTCCATATCGGCAAATTCTGGTAAATATTTAGAGATTGGGTCATCCAATTGAAAAGCACCATCTTGATACAATGTCATTAGAGCCGTTCCCGTAATTGGTTTGGTCATGGAATAAATGAGTACAATTGTATTTCTTGACATAACCGTTTCCGCCTCACGATCAGAATAACCTAAAGCATTATGATAAACCTCATTCCCTTTTTCATAAACTAAAGCGGAAATACCTGCCACCTGACCAGCATCGATAAAACTTTTTAAAGTAGAGTCAATTCGAGCCACTGCTAATTCGTCAATTACTTTAGCGGTTTCTTCTTCTGTAGTCTGATCTGATTTTGGAGCAGTACAAGCACTAACAATAATTAGTAAACCTGCTAGAAAGTTGAGGTAAGGACGTAATATCTTTTTCATTTTCGATTTTTACAGTTGTTAAATAAATAGGCGATTTAAGTAAATTAGACCATAAAAACAAATTGGAAAACAAGGAATAAGCCTATTTCAAAGCTTATTCCCATACAGACTTTCTTTTAATAATTGATCTACTTTCTTTTCATCCGAATGGCCAGGTACTTTTTGTTTGGCAAATCAATTTTCACATCCTCCCTAAATTCCCCTTGAGATTGAATTTCCATATTCCAGGTATCAATCAAATCTACTTGATAAGCATTATTATCTGGTAATTTATAATTGTAGGTGGAATTGCTTTCCTCACCAAGGTAATGTAATATATAATTATCATTTTGACCTACATAATCCTCTCCCTCTATTCCTTTCAAACCATCTCCAAATTCTCCTACAATCTCTTTCAGAAAGGCTATTCTTTCGGGAGTTTCTCCATATAATGTACCTCCTTTTGCCCACCAAAGAATATCATCAGGATGCTTAAAAGTTTCTCCATGACTCACATAACCACCTCTTGCAGTAGCTACCCAAAATTTAAATAATAAATCTTCGGCTGAAAGGTTTCCCCATTTCTCAGGAATATTTCCTTCATAACCAACCTCATCTGCAATGATTGGTTTATTATATTTTTCGCGCCATTCATTCAAAGGATCCAGGTCATCAATCTGAATACTGGCATGAGTAATCCAAGGCCTGGTAAAGTCATAAAATCCATTATTGGCATTATGGATGGAAATTAGATGATTATATGGATCAGTATTTTTTACAAACTGACCTAATTCTTCCCAATCCTCTTCAGAAAAATCATCCATTAACTGATATTCATTAGCCATGGACCACCATACATTTCTATAAGCACCCAATCTGGCAATGATGTACCTCAGGTATTTTTTATTTGCTTCCTTTCCCATCCGGCTAAATCCCCATCCCTTATAATCGTATGGATGAAATAAAATTACATCGGCTTCTATTCCCATCTCCATCAATTCTTCTATTCTTTTGTCATAATGCTGGAAATATTCATGGTTAATTTTATCGAAATCAAATTGTCCATTTGAGCCTTTTAAAAATGGATACATTGGTGGTTCATTTTGGCAATACTGGTAGTTTTTTGGAAAAACACACATTCTTACTTTATTAAAAGAATTTTCCTTTAAAGTCTGAAGGGTTTGTTTTTCTAAATCTTCACCCTGCCAAAACCACGCATAAAGTGTAGTTCCAAATGGGTAATAGTTTTCTCCATCACTGTAAGAAAAGTGAAATGAGTTTTTAACTTCTACCTTTCCATGATTTTGTGAAGAAGGTGTAACACAATTAAATCCCCCACTTTCTCCATTAATGGAATCTATTTCACTGATAATTTCGTAATTCCAGATCCCATTATCGTAAGGCATAAATCTTATCTTGTAATTTCCATCTCCATCATAAAATCCGTCAACTTCTTTCCTTTCCCCATTGTGGGTAAAAATTCCTCTCAAAGTAGAAGTAGAATAGGTATCTTCCAATTCTTCCGCCTGGAAAGAAAGCTCAAACTTTTCCCATTGCTCTACATTGGGAAATTCAGGATTAATACCATCATCATCATTGATAAAGGTATCTGTACAGGAAATAATACTAATTAGAATGAAAAAATAAGCTAACCTGGTCATGTTAAAAAATAGTTTTAGTTCGGTTGAAAAAATAGCTTTCGTATTGATAAAGCAATAAATGGGCTTGATAAACCAAATCCCTATTAAGTTTTTAACCTTCTGGGGTTTAAGGGTTCAAAATTTCTAAAAACAGGATAGCTGTGCAATTTCAACTTTAATCAAAAGAAATAAGAATTATTTCCAGTTTACGATAGGCATTGAAAAAGTTAATTAAGTTTGAGAAATCTTACGGAAAAGACCATTAAATACAAAAATTGAAAATGAATAGATTAATGAAGCTACTGATTTCTATAGGAGCATTTTACCTATTGTCAGGCTGTACCTCCGAAAAAGAGGAAATCTTAAAATCCTACCAACAATGGCATACTATTACCCTACCTTTTGAAGGCCCAGAAACTGCCGAAGATGCCAGTGAAAATCCATTCCTGAATTACCGTTTACAGGTAAATTTCCAATATGAAGATGGTGAACAATATAACATCAGAGGATTTTATGCTGCAGATGGAAATGCTGCAGAAACTAGTTCTACAACAGGAAAAGTATGGAAAGTGAGATTCACTCCGGACAAACCAGGAGATTGGAGCTATAAAGCATCATTTTATCATGGAGAAAAAGTTGCACTTAGTGAAAACCCAAAGCAGGAAGAAGCCATAAAATTGGGAAATGCGGAAGGAAAATTTAAGGTTATCGCATCTGAAATCACCGGGAAAGATTTTAGAGGACATGGTAGAATTGAAGCAGCCAATGGCTATTTCAAATTTAGAGGAACAGAAAATTTTTGGCTAAAAGGAGGAACCAACAGCCCGGAGAACTTACTTGCTTTCAAGGATTTTGATAATACCTATAGAATGCTGGCAGAAGCAAGGGATGGGGAGGCTGCTGCTCCAGAAGATATTCACTATTATAAACCACATTTGAAGGACTGGAAATCCGGTGATCCCACCTGGAAAGATGGCAAAGGAAAAGCTTTGATTGGAGGAATCAATTATTTGGCTTCCAAAGGATTAAACTCCATTTACTTTTTAACACTAAATATTAACGGTGATGGCAAAGATATCTGGCCTTATCACTCTCCGGATGATTTTACCCGATTTGATATCAGTAAATTAGCACAATGGGAAATTGTTTTTCAACATATGCAGGAAAAAGGAATATTGATGCATGTGGTGCTGCAGGAAACTGAAAATGAAACCATTTTAGATAATGGAGATACTGGTTCTTTAAGACAATTGTATTTATACGAATTGATTGCCAGATTTGGACACCACCTGGCATTAGTCTGGAATTTAGGAGAAGAAAACGGTCCGGCTCCATTTTCCCCAATTGGGCAAAATGATAGCCAGCGAAAAGCCATGACCAGTTTTATCAAAAATGCCGATCCTTACAAACATCCGGTGTTACTGCATACACATTCCCATGATCCGGTTCGTAGTGTTATTCTTGATTCAATAATTGGTTTTCCGGGATTAGATGGCCTTTCATTACAACAAGATAAACGTGAAGAAGTGCCAGGTGTGGTAGAAACATGGAGGAAAAATGCCCACAATTCTGGCCATGATTGGTTAATTACCATGGATGAAATTGGCATGTGGCATACTGGTGCCCAATCTGATTCCCTCGATCCGCAACATGAAACGCTAAGGGGAAATGTATTGTGGGGAACTTTACTTTCTGGTGGTGCTGGTGTGGAATGGTATTTTGGTGCTAGAAATTTACACACCGATCTGAACTCAGAAGACTGGCGGAGAAGAGATCGTCTCTGGGAATTGACCAATATTGCAATAACTTTTTTCAATACCCACCTGCCTTACTGGGAAATGTTGCCTGCTCATGAATTAGTGAAGCCCCAAGATGCATTTTGTCTAAAAAAGACAAATGAAATCTATGCAATTTATTTACCTAAAGAAGGAGAATATTCCATTGATCTAAGTGAAGCTTCAGGCAAATTTGACGTCTATTGGTTCAATCCAATAAATGGAGGCGATATTCATGCTGATGCTTTAACTAAAATTGAAGGAGGAAATACTGTCCAACTAGGTAATCCGCCCGAAATTGATCATGAAGGTGAAAAACAGGATTGGGTGGTTTTAGTTAAAAAATCTCAGCCTTAAATTAAAAAAGGAGCTGCATCAGGTAAAAATGCAACTCCTTAAATGAATATATTATCTGGATTATTCCATTTCTTTTTTATGGTGGTTCTTATCCTTCCAGATAATTGATTGGACTTCCATAGTTTCTATTTCAGCCTCAGTGATTTCATCTCCTTCCATCTCTTTTGCCTCCATTAAATACATCAAGTTAGACTGATCATCATAAAGAAATACCTGCCCTTTATGAATCATATGCTTCATTTCTTTTCTCAACATTTTCACTTCCTTTCCACTCATTCCCACCTTCACATTGTAAACATCCTGGTGTTTATTATCTACAAAAATAATTTGCTCAATTTCATTAGTTTGTAGATTAGTCACCAACTGGATAGCGGCCTGGGCTTCGCCTTTTTTTCCGTAAGCTACCACCGTTTGAGTTTCATCCAAAGGAACAGCCATTTCTGTTAGTTCCCCAGTTTCCAGCATTTCAAAGTCTTTCTCTATCAGATTGGCTTCCAATGCTTTCATTGTTTCCATTTTATTTCCAGAAGCTACTTGTTCTTCAGCCTCTGCATTACCAAGTGGCGACTCTACACCAGCTTCATCTACTTCGGTTTCGGGAGCTTCTTCTTCCCCAACAGGTGCAGGTGTTTCCATAGTGGCCTGGGAAGTAAGTGGAACCAGATCGTAATGATCTTCATCAATTATCCAGTTATCTTCCTCTACCACTAGATCTACAATTTCTTCAACAGGCTCTTCCATTTCTTCTTTTGGAGTTTCCTTTGCAGAATTACAACTAGTAAAGACAATAGACCCGAATACAAATAATGTTAGAATTGAAAAAGTGTAAGCTAATTCTTTTTGAATCTTTCTCATGATTAACCTTGGTTAGAATGGATTAAAAATTATTTCAGCTAATAGTTATTCTATAGGTTTAAAACCTAATTAAGCCCCATCTAATAAAATAATCATCTGTATTGTTAGTCATTTTATATATACAAGATAAGGGTTTTTTACGAAACATCAAACCATTAAAAACTGCTTCATTGAGTTTTGTTTCTGTGAAATAAAAGATTAAAAACCCAGGTTTGGAAAAGGTCAATACTATTTCATCTTTGAAATATCAATAGAGGTGAAAATCTAATTGATTGCAATAAAGGAAATTACTATTATGCGGATTCGGATTTCAAATAAATAACTATCTTGGATATCTAATTAAAAAAAGAACTAAATCAGAAAATGAAAAAAATCAGGCAAACAAACTTTCTACTTATCTTACTCCTGTTAGCAGAAATTACTCAGGCACAAATTGAAATGCCTGCTATTTTTGGGGATAATATGGTTTTGCAGCAGCAAACAGAAGCTGCTATTTGGGGAAAAGCCTCACCTAAAAAGGAGGTAAAAGTGTCTACTTCTTGGGATGGGAAAGATTACACTACAAATTCAGATAAAGATGGAAATTGGAAACTAAAAGTAAGTACTCCAAAAGCTGGCGGACCATACGATATTACAATTTCCGATGGTTCAGAATTAAAACTAAGCAATGTATTAATTGGAGAAGTATGGGTCTGCTCAGGGCAGTCCAATATGCAAATGATTATGAAAGGCTATTTCAATCAACCCATTCTTGGTGCAAATGAAGCCATTGCCACCTCGGCTAATTCCTCCATCAGGCTAATGACTATAGAACGGGAAAAAAATCTGGAAGAACAAGGCGATTTTAAAGGGAAATGGCTAGAATGTGAGCCAGAAAATGTTGCCCAATTTAGTGCTACTGCCTATTTTTTCGGAAGAATGATACAAAATGCCCTAGATGTTCCTGTAGGATTAATTTGTTCGAGTTGGGGTGGAACCAGAATTGAGCCTTGGATCAGTGAAAATGGATTTGAAGAATTTGATTGGGTAAATTTACCAGGAAAAAACCTGGAAGAATTCTCTCAGCAAACACCAACAGTGCTATTCAATGCTATGATCAATCCGATGGTAGGTTATGGAATAAGAGGAGGATTGTGGTATCAGGGAGAGTCAAATAGAAACGAACCAGATCATTATGAAAAGTTAATGCCAGGATTAGTAGAAAATTGGAGAAAAGAGTGGGGAATTGGCAACTTTCCGTTCTATTATGTGCAAATTGCTCCTTTTGACTATGGCAAACAGGGATTGAACTCAGCCTACCTGAGAGAAGCCCAATTGAAGGCTTCTAGTGCTATTCCAGGTATTGGCATGGCTTGTTTGATGGATGCCGGGGAAAAAGATTGTATCCATCCTGCCAATAAAAAAGCTGCAGGAGAGCGACTTGCTTTTTTAGCATTAGCCAATACTTATGATAAAAAAGGGATTGAGTTTTCAGGTCCCATTTTTAAAGACATGACTATTGAAGGAAATTTAGTAAAGTTGACTTTTGATCATGCCAAAAACGGATTGACCTCTTACGGTAAAGAATTGAGTAACTTTTGGATTTCTGGTGAAAACAAAAGATTCTATCCGGCAAAAGCCATCATCACCAGAGAAGGAATTTCCTTGATGTCCCCAGTTGGAAAACCAGTAGCAGTTCGCTATGCTTTCGATGATTTTGTAGTAGGCGATTTATACAACACCGATGGACTACCTGCTTCCTCTTTTCGGACTGATGATTGGGAATAGAAGGTTGATTGGGTTGAGCCCCCAAGGCTGGTTCAGGTCTGTTACCCGCAATGGACGTTGGGCCTAACTATCCATTAGAATTATAAAAATAGAAGTTTCCAAACTTTATTGGTTTTGGTAGAAAAGGGCGTTTGAATTGAAAGAGTCCAAATTAACCCTGCTAAAAACCATCCTTACAAGACTTGAACCAGAGAAGGTGATTTTACCAGAAAGTTTCAAATTACTATAAGACTTAAGTAACCGCTTCGCTTGATACTTAAGCCAGGAAACTTTTATACCTACTGGTTTTGAAAACATTTTTTGATATTACCAGAAAACCTCAAGCTTCAGCAGCCAAAATATTTCCGGCAATTATTTTTTGCCAGCCTTTATAAAATTGCTGTATTAAAACCTCCTCACCAGAAGGGTTGTATTCTTGCAGATTGTCCTTAAACTGAGGTAAATCTTCGATATCTTTCCACAGACCAATTCCCAATCCTGCAATTAAGGCAGCTCCTAATCCTGAAACATCTGCAATTCCAATATTGACTACTTTTGTATTCAATAAATCTGAAAGAAATTGCATTAAAAATTGATTCCCAGTAATTCCTCCATCTGTTTTTAGTGATTTTAGCGGTAAATTACTTTCAGCTTCCATGGCCGCAATCACATCTTTTATCTGGTAGGCAATGGATTCCAAAGCTGCTCTTACAAAATGTTTTTTATCTGTCTTAAAAGTAATGCCATGAATAGAAGCTTTCCATTCCATTTGCCAATGCGGTGCGCCCAAACCACTAAAGGCGGGAATTAAATATACCCCTTCATTATCAGGAATACTGTTCGCCAATGATTCAGTGGTTTTGCTATCTGTAAATAAATCCAGTTGATTCTTCAACCATTCTATCGTTGCTCCACAACTTACAATTACTCCTTCCAAGGCGTAATCTATTCTGCCTTTAGTACTCCAGCAGATGGTAGTAACCATCCCTTTTTCAGATTGTACAGGTTCACTTCCGGTATTCCAAAGAATGGAAGATCCAGTTCCCAAAGTAGCCTTAGCAGTTCCTAGAGTGAAACAACCTTCTCCAAAAGCTGCTGCATGAGAATCTCCAATCATTCCCGTAATAGGTAAAGGTTTGGGAAATAAACCTTCAAAATTGGAGGCACCAAAATCATCTGACGAATGCCTGACTTCTGGCAAATTAATTTTCTCCAGACCAAATTTTTCTAATAAGAATTGGTCCCATTTTAAATCATAGATATTGAAAAAAAGTGTTCTGGAAGCATTGGTAAAATCAGTGAGAAACTGTTGGCCTTTGGTCAATTTATAAAGTAACCAGGTATCAATTGTACCAAAAAATGCTTCCCCAGATGCTATAGACTCTTTTATGATTTCATTATTTTCATTCAACCAGATTAACTTGGTTCCGGAAAAATATGGGTCAATTTTTAATCCTGTTCTCTGGTTAATTTCCTTTTCCAACCCTTCATCTGAAAGCCTGTTGCAAACAGCGATTGAGCGTTTACATTGCCAGACAATAGCTGGATGCAGCGGTTTTCCTGCTTTATCCCAAACTACAAAAGTTTCTCTCTGGTTGGATATCCCACAAGATAAAATATTTGCCTCCTTACCAGGATTTTTTACCACAAACTCCTGCAAGCATTTTTTTACTGCATCGAGCACATTTTGGTAAATCTCCATGGGATCTTGCTCTACAAATCCCGCTTTTGGAAAATAAGAAGGAAGAGAAACTGTAGCTTTCACCTCTAATTTCCCTTCCTGATCAAAAAGAATAGCTTTAGTACCACTAGTCCCCTGATCAATTGATAAAATATATGAATTGGATATCTTAAAGGGTTTTTCCATTTTTAATTCTCACATTTAAGTATAGCATTCAAAAAGGTTTTTCCGAGGTTGTCTTTTCAGCATCTGATAATTACTCCACTAGGGACTTGAAAAATAATTTCCTTACCTAATTTCTATTTACCACACTAGCTTGAAGGCATTTTTTTCCATTCTATTTATCTCTAAAAAAGTAGAATTATCCCTTTTTAGACTTTATTTTTTAACTATTTCCTTTCCCATTTTAAAAAGTCCTTCAGGTGAAATTCCATAATGCTGGAAAATTTCTAGTTGTGAACCTGTTGCGGTATATTCATCGGGAATACCCACAATTTTGAAGGGAAGAGCAATCCCTTGCTGCATGAGTAGACCGGCACAAAGTTCTCCCAATCCTCCATTCACACTGTGTTCCTCCACGGTAATAATTGCCCCACAATTTTGAGCAGTTTCCAACAAAAGTACTTCATCAAATGGTTTGATAGAATGCATACTTATCACCCTGCAACCAATGCCTTCTTTTTCCAATAATTCAGCTGCCTGAAGGGCGGGATAAACTGTTTCACCCGTGGCTATAAATGCCACATCTTTCCCATTTTTTATTTTAATTCCCTTTCCTAATTCAAATTTGGAACTCTCAGAATGTAGATCGTACATGGCTCTTTTACCAAATCGAATGAAAACCGGTTCCTCTAAATTAGCAGCTAATTTGATCGCATTTCTAGTTTCAAAATTATCCGCTGGAACAATAATATTTAAGTTATTAATTGCCCTTAGCACCGCTAAATCATGCAAAGAATGATGGGTGGTACCTAAAGCGCCATAACTTACCCCAGCACTTATTCCAATCAAATTCACAGGATTATCAGAATAACAAACATCATTTTTAATTTGCTCAAGTGATCTTGCTGTTAGAAAGCAAGATGGGGAAACTGCAAAAACCTTTTTTCCTGTGGATGCAAGACCAGTAGCCATGCCTACCAGATTTTGCTCTGCAATACCCACTTCTACTATTTGATCTGGATATTTTTTAACAAAAGCAACAAGTTTTCCTGATCCTCTCGAATCGCTGGTTACTGCTACAATTTTATGATCATTTTCTGCTAAAGCTTCCAGAGTTTCTGCAAAAGCTACCAGATTTGGAATTCCTAAATTCATCTTATTGTACCGTTTCAAAAGTGTTGGTGAATTGCTCTAATTCCTGCATACATTGCTCAAATTCTTCATCTGAAGGAACCCCATGATGCCATTTTAAAACATCTTCCATAAAGGATATTCCTTTGCCCTTCGTAGTATTGGCAATAACTAAGTTTGGCTTTCCTTTTTCAAATGGGGCCGATAAGAATGTATCTTTCAATTCCCCAAAATTATGCCCATCTACTTCTTTCACTGCCCACCCAAATGCCTGAAATTTTTCTGCTAATGGCTCTGAATTACACACATTTCTTGTACGATCCGTAATCTGCAAAGTATTTCGGTCCACTATGGCAGTCAGATTATCCAGCTTATAGTGGGCTGCAACCATAGCTGCTTCCCAGTTGGAGCCTTCAGCCAGTTCTCCATCACCCAAAAGTGTATATACTTTGTAGTCCTTTTTGTCCATTTTTCCAGCCAGGGCTACACCTGCACATATAGGCAATCCATGACCCAAAGCCCCTGTGTTTTGCTCCACACCATTTACTTTTCTGGTGGGATGCCCAACATAATGGGATTGATACTGGCAAAGTGTTTCCAAATCGGATTCAGGGAAAAAACCTTTATCGGCAAGCACCACAAAAAGTGCTTCTACTGAATGCCCTTTACTCTGGATGTAACGATCTCGATCCGGATCATGGAAATTATCCGGGGAAACATTCATCACTTCGTTGTAAAGCACATTTAAAATATCGATGCAGGAAAGACTTCCTCCTGTATGTCCTGCTTTAGCTTTTTTAATATAGGTAAGAATTTTCTTCCTATACGCTACTGATTTCTTTTGAATAGCTAAATTGCTCATTTTTTAGAAAGGTTTATCAAGTAAATTATTCTTCTGGAGCATTATGATAATGAACATCCCAATTCAGGTATTTTTCCAAAGCCTCCTGTAAAATACCAGCAGTGTGAGAAGCGTTCATTACGGCATGGTGTTCAAATCCATTATTACAGATATAGCGCATAAGTTTTTGCAATTTTGGAACACTGGCCACCGCCCTGTTCCCAAAAGTGTTTAGCTCATCATTGGTAAACATTCCTTCTCCAAAATATGCCCTAATGTTACCATCGCTATCAAAAGTACTGATTCTACCATAGGTTAAAAGTCCGGCAGGGGTTCTACCCTCCAAAGCACCATAGGTATTTTCTTCTCCTACCATTGTTCCTAAAATTGGAGCTGTTCCTATCTGAATATCTGGAATAAATGATTTTGCCCAGTTTCCACAGTGGAATAACACACATTTGTTATCATCATCTGCATAGTTATTATTCCAATCTACCAAAGCACTTGGCGAGCCTGAAGCCAATTGCATAGCATACATGGTTAGGGTTCCAGTGACATCTACTTCACAGGCACTTGGCATCAACTGATCACTCATCATGCTCATGTTGGTACAAACATTACAACCATAATTTTCCTGTACAGAAGTCCAGCATTGAATAGCAGTTGCATCCAGGCTATTAGCTTCCATAAAATCCGATAAAACTACACCCATTTTTGCCATTTGCACCAGTTTTTCCGAAGGTGTTTTTCCAGTTGGTGAATATGCTTTTATGGCATCCAGATTTTCTTTTACCTTTACATCACTTTCTTTAAGTTTGTCCGCATTTCCAATGATCTCAGATAAATCCACAGTAGTAACTGAAATCCCATTTCTTTCCAGAATTTTTTCGCTATACCGAACTGTATTAAAAGCCCCTGGCCTGGCTCCTACTGCCCCAATTCTTAAATTGGATAATCCCCTCACAACTCTACAGACACCTAAGAACTTTTGTAAATCCTTTTCAAAATCAGGATCGGATGGATGAACCACATGCTTTTGTGTGATAGAATAAGGAATTCCGTATTGCTTTAAATTATTACAAACTGAAATTTTTCCACAAAAAGCGTCTCTTCTTCTCGCCACATTCATCTTTCCAAGCTCATCAGGGTAACCCTGAATTAGAATCGGAACTTTTAAGTTTGATAAGCGAATGACATCAGCTACACCTTTTTCATCTCCAAAATTGGGAAGGCACACCAAAATTCCATCAATTTTATCCGCATTTTTTCGGAATAAGTCAGCACAGGTTTTAGCCTCCTGAAAGGTTTCCACTCCCCCTAACTTGGTTTCCTTGTCACCTACCATTATCAGGTTGATCCCCACTTTAGTAGCAAGCTCCGAAATGTCCTTTCTTGCTTCTGTTACCAAGATATCTGGGAAAAAATCTCTATTTCCAATGATTACACCCAGGGTGATTTGATGATTCATTTTTGAAAGGGTTTTATTTTTAGTTTAAAAACAAAAAAAGTCTTACAAATGGTGAAATAATAAAAATGTAGTTCATTATTTTTACATAAAAAAACTTTCGTTTATTTTCGTTTTTTAAAATTATGGCAAATAAACGAAAATAAAATTAAATTTTCTATTTTTGAATACAATTCAGTTAAAAGTTCACATAGGAATTGAGACTTTAAATCCTAAACAAAATGTTGGCGAATCAAAGAAGAGATAAAATAATTGCAATGCTACGTGAAGATGGTTCAGCCAAGGTAAATGAATTATCCAAGATTTTTAGAGTCACAGAAGTGACTGTGCGGCAGGATTTGGAGAAGTTGGAAAAGGAAGGAATGTTAGTGAGAGAACACGGGGGAGCTTACCTAAAAAATGTAGAAGATCCTGTGAAAAATATTACTCCATTGGATCAAAGTAACCTTGAAAAAAAGGAAAGTATTGCTAATGAATGCATCAAACTTATAGAACCAGGTGATATTATTATTCTTGATTCAGGTTCTACCACCACAGAAATAGCTAAAAAATTATTTGGCTTTGAAAACCTTACTGTAATTACCAATGCACTTAATATCGCTTTAATGTTGGGCACAGAACCGGGAATTGAAGTGGTAATGACTGGCGGGGAATTTAAGCCTCCTACTCTTTCCCTCACCGGCCAGAAAGCTGCTGATTTTTTTGAAGGCATCAATGTTGACAAACTTTTTCTGGCCACAGCCGGAATTTCCCTCAAATCTGGATTAACCTATCCTAGTTTAAGTGATTTGGTGGTGAAAAAAGCAATGATTGAAGCTGCGGAAACGGTTTATTTGGTGGCTGATTCTACCAAAATTGGAAAAAGCTCTTTTGCCAGCCTGGGCGCATTATCACTAATTGATTTTCTTTTAACCGATCAGCATATTACCGAATCCCAAAAGAAAATTTTCAGAGAAAATGAGATTGAATTGATTATTGCTTCTTGAATGATTATTTAGAATAAATTTTCTCATTCTCCTTAATTACCTTCATTTCTATATTGGAGCCTGGAAGAAACATAGAGTGTTATTTTAGCATTTATTACATTTATAATTCAAAATTTTTTACTTTTTTTTAATAGTTGAGGTCTCTTAAATATTGAAGTTTTGGTCAAAATTGACTAATTTATTCCCTCAGAAAGGCTTTATATAAAAAGGTTTTGGAATGATAGAATCTGAACAGTATTTAGAGGGCTATTTAATTTTAGATAATAAGGAAAATATTATCGCCTCCCATAATACTGCACAAATTCCTTTTATGGAAAAAACCGTAGCTGTTGTTGGAAGTTCATTATCTGCATTATTTGAAGTCGATTTTTACCAGTTTATCCATTCAAAAATTGAAATTTTAAAAGCGCACCATAAGCCTCTTTTTGGGGAATATGGATATAATAGCCACGGTGGTCAACAGATTATTTTTGAGATTGGATTGATGGATGAGATTAATAATGGAACTTGTTTTTTCCTTAACTTTAAACCAAGTAGATTAAAAGATAATAGCCTCTTTTTTAAATCAGTGATTAATGAGTATGATGGCTTTTGTTTTGTACTCAGTTTGGATTTAAAATATCTCTATTTTAATAAGAAATATGAAGATCTACTTTCCAAATTTTATGAAAAGCCACCTATAGTTGGAGAAAGCGCCCTACCACATTTCCAAAACCTCTATAACTTTCAGGAGGCTAAATTGGACATGGATAAGGCATTGAGTTGTAAAACCTTTGAGGTGGTGAGGAAATATGGACCCAACCCTAAATATTTATCCTACAAATTCTCCCCTTTGTTTAATCAGGAAACAGGTAAGCAGGAAGGAATAATTGTATATGCCAATAAGAAATACGAAGAACCAGAAAAGACCAAAATTTTATTAGAAAGGAAAGAAACTTTTGAGTTACTAGCTAATAACATGTTGGACATGCTGGCACTTCATGAAATGGATGGTACTTATCTCTATGTGAGCAAATCCGCAAAAAATCTTCTTGGATATGAACCAGCAGAATTAATTGGTAAAAATCCATATGGATTTTTCCATCCGGACGATCTAAAGCGGATTATGGAAGAATCTCATAAAACTGCCAACTCAGGGGAAAAGGTGCAATCAATTGAATATCGAATAAAAACAAAATCAGGAGATTACATCTGGTTTGATACTAAAACCAAGCCTGTGATTGATGAAAATGGGAAAATCACTCATTTACAAACCATCTCAACAGATATTACAGAAAAAATTAAGGCTAGAAAAGCCTTAGAGTTAAGTGAAGCTAAATTCAGAAGTTATATTGAAAATGCTTCAGATTTAATATTTTCAATTGATAATGAGGGTATTATAGAATATATTTCACCAAATGTTTTTACAATACTCGGATATTTTCCTGAAGAATTATTTAAGAAATCTATTTTTGATTTAATACATAAAAATGATTTTCCTAAGACACAACTAGAATTGAAAAAGGTTTATTCCAATCCTGATTACCAAGCTACTTTGGAGTATCAAATTAAACACAAAGATGGCTCCTGGAAATGGCATCAGGCACGATCTACCAACAATAGATTATCAGGAGGAAAAATTCTAGTCATGGGAATTTCCAGAGATATTACCCAGCAAGTTATAGATAAAGCAAAATTAGTAATAAATGAGGCAAGATATAGGAAACTTTTCGAATCAATGGTTCAGGGAGTGGTTTATTATGATGTTGAAGGTAAAATCATAAGCGCGAATCCTGCTGCTGAAAAAATACTAGGTCTAACGCTCAGTCAAATGCAAGGGCATGAGCCTATGGACCCTAAATGGAAAACAATTTATGAAGATGGCACTAATTATCTTCCCGAAACCCATCCGGCATTATTAGCTTTAAAACACAGAAAGGAAATTAAAAAACAAATAATGGGAGTACTAAATCCAAGAAAGAATAAATTTATCTGGATCAGTATTGATGCTATTCCCTTATTTTTAGAAGGAGAAAAAAAGCCCTATAAAGCCTTCATTACATTTGAAGATATTACCCTCCAAAAGCTAACATCCAAAAAAATTAGTGATATTGCGAACAGGTTAAAATTAGCCACCAGCGGAACAGGAATTGGAATTTGGGAGCTTGATTTGGTAACCAAGGAATTAATTGGAGATGAAAATATATATAAATTGCTTTATCGGAAAAAAATAAGTCAGACTTATAATCTGAAAGACTGGTTAAGAATGGTTCATCATCAGGATATTGAGAAAGTAAGAAAAGAGTTTGATTTTAATGCTCCACGAAAAGGTAAATTTGAAACTGAATACAGAGTTATCTGGTCGAATGGAAATATAAAATACCACTTCACTACAGGAATTTTGGTGAAGAACAGGAAAGGTATTCCAGAAAAACTTATTGGGATCACCTATGATATCACCTCCAGAAAAACAAATGAAGCGAAAATATTAAAGCTCAATCAGGAATTAAACGAAATAAACCAGAAAAAAGACCGGCTGCTTTCCATCATTGCACACGATCTAAGGAGCCCATTCAATAGTTCATTTGCTTTCCTTAATGTTTTATTGGACAGGTTTGATGGTTTTACGCACGAGGAAATTCAAAAATACTTATCGCTTCTTCAAAAGAACTTTAAGAAGACCTTTGACTTTTTGGACCAACTTCTGGTATGGTCTAGAAATCAGTTTGATAAGGTAGCTGTTAATCCAATTGAATTAAAAATGCTAGGAGAATTCAATAAGGTTCTGGCATTATTTTCCGACCAAATCACCGCTAAAAATCTAAAAGTTAATCTGAATTTAGAGTCAGAAATAATTGTATTTGCAGATCAAGATATGGTAAATACGGTTATTCGAAATTTATTATCAAATGCCATCAAATTCTCTTTTATTAATGGGGAGATTGATATTCAATCCCAACCACAAAAAAACAAGGTGGAATTTTTAATCAGGGATTATGGAATTGGAGTTCCTTCTCAAAAATTAAAAGAGCTTTTTAATAAGGGTCTTCTTCACACTACATTTGGCACCGAGGGAGAAAAAGGTTCAGGGCTGGGACTTGAAATCTGCAAAGATTTTATAGAAAAAAATGCTGGGAAAATCCGAGTAGAAAGTGAAGAAAAAAAGGGTACTGTGTTTTACTTTACCCTTCCGACCAAATAATCTGTTATTCTCTTCTAATTTCACAATTTCCAATCTATTTCATTATTTGTTTTCACCACAGATTCCGGATAGTGATGATCACCATCAAATATTTTAAGTTGGTCTTCTGATTCAATTACGATATCTTTTTCATGAATACTTCCATCTCTTAAAGTCAATTTGCTGATGTTGAGCCCCAGGTGCTTTGCCAAAAATTTATAAGCAGCCTGTCTTTTTGAGGTTCCATAATCGTGTTTTTCTTCTGGCAAGTGAACATTTTCTACCAATTCCTTTTTACCATACAAACCATAGATATATTGCAAGAAAGGATATTCTACTTCCGGATTGTTTTTAGTCCAGTCATCACCATCGGAAATTAAAAGTTGGGGTTTTGGTGCGAAAGTCGCGGCAATTTCAACATTATTGGTCTGATGATTTTCACTTTTGTGAATCGGCATTCCACTTTCACACACACAACCACCAAAAAAGTGTGCAGAAACCATAACGGTGGGTACCGAAACTGTAATTCTTTTATCCAAAGCTGCCAGTAAAATGGTTTGAGTTCCACCTCCTGAAGCTCCAGTGACAGCTACCCTTTCAGGATCGGCAAATTCCTCTTTCAATAAAAAATCAACCGCTCTCAAACAATTCCAGATTTGTAATTTTAAAGCTTCCTTGTGTTTATGTTCCCAGCCAATTTCCCTGGTTTCTCCATATCCCACCATATCAATTGCCAGAACCATTGTCCCCATTTTAGCAAAATTGGCAAATCGAGTTTGAGCATCTTTCCTAAATCTTCCATAATCTCCTTCTTTAGACCAATGTCCGTGAGTGGAAAGAATTACGGGGATATTTTTCTTTATTTCCAAGGGTTTATACAATGCTCCCGTAACAAAAACCCCAGGCAAGCTTTCAAAAGCAATATTTTCAACAGAATAACCCTTATGTTTTCTCCAACTATGCCGAATTGTTTTCAGCGTTTTATCATAAGTAATTTGTTTCAATCCGACTCCATCTAAAATTCCCTGCCGAATTACTTCTGCTCTCTTTTCCCAGTCCTCCTTATTTTCAATAGTTTGCATTAATTTCTTCAGAATATCAGCCGCCTCATCCTCTTCATAATATCTACCCTGGCAAAGCATGCCCGCTGAATTAGTTTGGGCAAAACATAAAGACATGGAAATGGTTAGTACAAAAAGTAAAGTTTGAAGGAATTTCATCTTAAAATTTAGTTTTTTGGAAGGCTTAAAAAATCATTTCACTTCAATATAGGAAATTATTCTATTTCCAGCCTAAAACTATTGTACCAGATGTACTACTTCAAATTTTCTTTAGAATTAGAATGTAAATTATTATTTATCAAGATTCCATTTTTTGCCTAAACCATCTGTACTTATGAAATACTTATTGAATACCCTTTTTATCCTGCTTATCTCAGGCCATTTTTTATTCGGGAATAATCCCAATCCGAATTACACCAAAAATTTTGTAATGGGTGAAATTCAACTTAAATCCATTAGTGCATTGACCTTTGGCCCTCAGGGAATATTATTCCTGGGAGATCCCATGAATGCAGCTGTTTATGCCCTGGATACTAAAGACAGTAGTCCAATGGCTGCAGCTGAATCCTTTGAAGTGAAAAATATTGATAAAAAAATCGCCAGCTTTTTAGGAAGTGATCTGGAAGGCATTTCTATAAAAGATATGGTGGTTAATCCCATTTCAAAAAATGTCTATTTATCCGTCATCCGAATGGGAGCCCCTATTATCCTGAAGGTGGATGCTGAGGGAAATTTGAGTGAAGTTACTTTAGATAATGTACTTCATTCAAAAATTGATTTAGAGAATCCTGTAAGTGAAGAAGCGGAATCAAGAGGAAGGAAATTGAGAACCTGGGCTATTTCTGACCTGGCTTTTTCTGGTGAAAAATTATTTATAGCCGGATTATCAAATGAGGAGTTTGCCTCTACTTTCTGGACTATTCCTTTTCCATTTACCGAAAAACAAACCCTTACTAATTTGGAAATTTACCATGCAGCGCACGGACGATATGAAACTCAATCTCCAATTAAAACTTTTTTGCCTTATACCATTGATAATGAACCACAGATTCTAGCCAGTTATACATGCACACCTTTGGTTACATTTCCTGTGAATCAATTGGAAGGAGGTAAAAAATTAATGGGAAAAACCGTAGCAGAACTAGGCAATAGAAATACTCCCTTGGATATCATCAGCTACAAAAAAGATGGCAATCCTTATATTTTAATTGCCAATTCTAATAGGACTTTAATGAAAATTGATCCCAATGATATCGCTTCATTTGAAAAAAGTCTTGACCAAAAAGTACCTTCAAGCGATACTGATGGAGTAAAATTCCTTTCAATTGCTCAGGTGGGTATCCAACAACTGGATAATTTTGATGAAGAAAATGTATTGGTAATTCAGCGATCAGTGAATGATGGTTCACTAAACCTAAAGCCAATTAGTAAGAAGAGACTTTGATTAATCCTAATGTGGCTTCCGGAAATTTCGGGAGCCATTTTTCCTTTCTTTAAAAATGAAATACCTCTCAGGAGTTCTATTCTACTTTTTTATTTCAATTCAATTCACCTATACTCAATCCGGATCTCAGTTAATTTTTCAAGACGATTCGGTAGCAGGTAATGGTAAATTGATCTTATCTGGTTTGGAAAAAGAAGACTTTGAAGCTTTAAAAGAATTGAAGCCTAAAGTTTTACAGTTCCAGGAATTTTTCCCTATTTATATTGGTAATAGCCTTCCTGATAAAGAAGAAAGCCTGCTCCCAGTTTCAGGAACCTATATTTTGGAGAATAATACTATTCGCTTCATGCCAAGATTTCCCTTTCTGGTCAATAAAAAATACTATACTTGTTTCTATCCTAATAGATTTAGAACCTTAATTCAACATCAGGAATTTGAAACGGAAGAAAAATTGGTGGATTTGGTTTTTCTTCCTCAAAGTAACCTTGATAATCTTTTTCCTGAGGTCACCAATGTTTATCCTTCCATTGCAGAAATTCCCCAAAATCAACTTCGGTTTTATATTCATTTCTCCAAAAAAATGCTGACTGGGCATTCATTGCAGCACATTAATCTTTACAATCAGAATGGCGAATTGGAAGAAAATGCTTTTTTAAATCTCGATCCGGAATTGTGGGATCCCTCTGGCAAACGGCTCACCATTTGGTTCGATCCCGGAAGAATAAAAAGAGATTTAAGTCCTAACCTCGAATATGGAGTTCCTTTGGAAATTGGCAGGCAATATACTTTAGAAGTTTCATCAAATTTTAAAGATACACAAGGAAATCTTTTGAGTAATTCTTTCAAAAAAACATTTGTGGTTAAAACTCCAGACCGATCATCTCCAAAATCCGAAAATTGGGAAATTAGCCACCCTCAACCCCATTCAAAATCCTCCCTTTCTATAATTTTTAATGAAC
>JAHQVQ010000383.1 GCA_019634305.1 Flammeovirgaceae bacterium
CCCTAATCATTATAATAATTCCTTAAAGAATATTACTTTAGGTCTTCAATAATAACTTGATTTATAGGCTTTGGTTTTTATTTCTAAAATCAAATAACTACTTACTTTTTAAACTACCAAAATGGAATTTACTATTTTAATTTATCTGGCCCTTATAATTGTTGGCTTTTTTGTCTTCATGTATTTTGTACCAGTAAACCTCTGGATAACTGCTATTTTTTCAGGTGTTAATGTGGGGCTTTTTCAGTTAGTGTTCATGCGCGTAAGGAAAGTTCCTCCAAGAGTGATAGTTGAATCGCTTATTAATTCTACCAAGGCAGGTTTAAGTTTAACCATAGCAGATTTAGAGACTCATTATCTTGCAGGTGGCCATGTCCCTTCAGTGATAAAGGCTTTGATTTCTGCTGATAAGGCAAACATAGAACTTACATTTAAGCAAGCTGCTGCCATTGATTTAGCTGGCAGAGACGTGTTTGAAGCCGTTCAAACTTCAGTAAACCCAAGGGTAATTAATACTCCAATTGTAGCAGCAGTAGCTCAAGATGGTATCCAATTGAAGGCGCAGGCAAGAGTTACAGTCAGGGCAAATATTGCTCAATTGGTTGGTGGAGCAGGTGAAGATACTATTTTGGCAAGGGTTGGTGAAGGAATTGTTACTTCAATTGGCTCCTCTACCTCACATAAAGATGTGTTGGAAAATCCTGATAAAATATCAAAGCTTGTATTGGAAAAAGGTCTTGATTCGGGAACTGCCTTCGAAATTCTTTCTATTGATATTGCAGATATTGATGTGGGAGATAATATTGGAGCCAAATTACAAATTGATCAGGCCAATGCAGATTTAAAAGTGGCTGAAGCAAAAGCTGAAGAGCGAAGAGCTATGGCTGTGGCCGTAGAACAAGAAATGAAAGCTAAATCTCAGGCCTCTAGAGCAAAAGTGATTGAAGCTGAGGCAGATATTCCTTTGGCAATTGCTCATGCATTTAAAGAAGGGCAATTAGGTATTATGGACTTTTATAAAATGAAAAACATTCAGTCTGATACTGCTATGAGAGATTCTATTGCAGATCCTCAAATGAAAAAAACTGATAAAAAGGATGATGATGATTAGGTCATTCATTACCCTATTTTCCCATTGAATATTAGAAAATTTAAAAGAGCTGTGGATAATTTTTATTCACAGCTCTTTTTTTAGTTCAAATACTAAATTATATTGTTATTGTTTTTGTCAGTCCTAACTAATTAAGGATAGCTTACCCAATATTTCAAATTATTATCTTCTTAAGAACCAAACAAACATGGAAAAGGAAGCATTAGCTCAAGCAATTTCTCAAAACATTGTTGAAGAATTTAAAAGAAGAATTTTTTCAGAATCTGTTCCAAGACTTATTAAAAGCCTGGGTCATTTAACAGAGGAGGAGATTTGGATTAAACCCAATTCCGAATCAAATAGTGTTGGAAATCTTGTATTACATTTATGTGGAAATGTTAGCCAATACATTTTAAGCGGCATTGGGGGATTGGAGGATAAAAGAGAAAGGTCAAAGGAGTTTAAGGAAAAAGGGCCAATTCCAGCAACTGTTTTGATTGAAAAAATGGAAGGGATAATGTCTCAGGTATCAAAGGTAATCAACCATCTTTCTGCAGAAGATTTAGTACAGGAAGTTGGTGTTCAAGGATTTAGGGAAACAAAATTAAGTATCATTATTCATGTTATTGAACATTTTTCTTATCACGTTGGGCAAATTTCTTATTTTGTAAAATTAAAAAAGGAGATCGATTTGAATTATTAGGGTGGAATAGATTTAAATAAAAAGGGTTAATATGCAATTCCTTATAGCCGGAATAAAATTCTAATTGCCAATATTGAGGATTTGGTTTATAATTGCAATCCTAAATTAAATTATCAACAGCAAATTGAATTTGGAGCCTGTTCAAATTGGAAACAAGCTCTTAGCTTATTAAAATATACGATGGTATTATATATAATTCCTTTTATTTCTGCAGCAATTGGTTGGTTTACAAATTATGTTGCTTTAAAGATGTTATTTCATCCAAGAGAGAAAAGAGATTTTGGATTATTTAAACTTCAAGGCATTTTTCCAAAAAGAAAGCCAGTACTTGCAGAAAGACTGGGCAGAATTGTGGCCAGAGATTTATTCTCAGCAAAAATGATTTCGGAGAAGCTAGATAATGGTGATAATAGGGATAAAATAAAAGAAACCATATTGGTTCAATTAGATGCTTATCTCAGGACAAAGTTTAAGGAGTCGAATCCAATGATTGCCATGTTCTTAAATGACAAAATGATTGATCAATTTAAGGATAAACTTGCGGAAATGTTGGATGAGTTGATTCCAAAATTGATGAATCAAATGACCAGTAAAGTGGAAAATATTGATATCGAAAAAATTGTTCATGATAGGGTAAACAATTTTTCCAATGAAAAGCTAGAAAGTTTATTAATGGCAGTCATCAAAAAAGAGTTAAAATTTATTGAGCTTGCCGGAGCTGTGCTTGGTTTTGTTATAGGAATAATTCAAGTAGGAATTATCATGTTTGCTGAAGGTTATTCTACTGCTATTTAATTGGACTTTCAGTATCCTATCGAGCTAGTTTATTATAATAGAAAAAAATATCCTCAGCTGACTTAGTCCAAGTAATATTTGAAATGTTTTTACTATTTAACTTTATCAGGTCTTTTTTTAATCCTTTATAATTTAGCAAGGCATATAAGTAGTTGGCAAATTTACCAGTATCCCAAAAATTTGCTTTTAGAATATCAGGCAAAACTTCAGTTACTCCTGCTTGATGGGAGGCAACTACCGGTAAATCATGGCTAACAGCTTCCAGCGCAGCTAATCCAAATGGTTCGGAAATACTTGGCATAAAATAAACATCCGATTCTAACATTATTTCCTGAACTTTCTTTTTATCAAGAAACCCATGAAATTCAAAATAACTTTTTACTCCTCTCTGGATAGCATATTGCATAATTTCTCTAAGCCGATCACCATTCCCGGCAATAATAAATTTAATATTTTCAGATTTCTGGAGTAATTGAACCGCTGTTTCCACTAAAAAACTAGCTCCTTTCTGGCGTGTAAGTCTTCCTAAAAACAAAATTTTCTTTTCCTTAGATTGGGACTTCTTTTTTTTATTTCTCCTTTTAAAAATCACTTTATGATCAATGCCATTATGGATTGGAAATATTTTTTCAATATCAACATTATAATATTTCAGTATACAATCCCTGGTATAAAAACTCACAGGGAAAACATAATTTGCAGCTTCCATTGCACTTTTCTCAATTTCGAAAATTTTGGATTTAGCGAATTCTCCAACCCTGTCAATTTCTAGTGAATGGATATGAGCTACAAAAGGTTTGTTGAATTTATGCTTTAATTCCATAGCCGCTAGAAAGGTAATCCAATCATGCGCATGGATAATATCAAAATCCATACTTTCAGCAAATTCTACTACTACTTTGGTGTATGCCATCACCTTTTCCATGGTATTTATTCCATAAATATTCTCCTCATTGAAAACTTCCTTATATTTTGATTTTTGCGGAATTTTAGTTTCTATTTCTATACACCGTTCTTCATATTCAACTTTGGAAATATTTGTGTTTGAAATAGGATAAATATCAAAATAGGCTGGAATATATTTCACTTTGGCAAATGATTCATATTTAAATTCCTTCTCTATAAAAAAAGAATCTTCAAAATTCAATTCATTTAATCCAATAATTTTTCCTCCAGGCAATATTGAAGCAGGATCTTTTTTGGGAATAATTAAGGTTAAATCTACCACTTCAGCTAATGCAGAAGCAATTCCATAGCAAGCTTGTCCTAATCCACCAGTAAGCTTTGGTGGGTACTCCCAACCTAGCATTAGCACCTTTAATTTCTTTTCTTTCACAAAACCAATATTAATAATTGAAGCAGATTGTTGTTTGCTTAAATTTAGAAAATAATAGTTGAATTATTGAAAGAAAATCATTAGACTAAAACCGAAATATAAAATTATTTTAGAAAGATTTTAAAAACCATAAGAGAAAATGGATAAAGTTCTTAGATAATCTATAGCAAAATCTACCAAAAAGAAGTGAGGAGCCTAGACACCCAACTCCTTAATAATTATTCATTTATACTCTTGATATTATACTATATTTTTATCCCTATTAAAGTAATATCGTCCCTTTGTTCTTGTCCATTTTGGTGAGTATCAAGCTTATCCTCAAATACTCTTTTTTGTTCATTTAATGGCAGTTCCACAACCTCCTGAAGAAGATCTGCAAATTTTCTTTTCCCAATTTTTAAATTTTCTTTATTATTTTGATCAACATATCCATCAGTTGATAAATACAACATATCTCCTTTCTGCAAGAAGAAGCTTTCAGAAGTGAATTGTCTTTTTTTCTTTTGAAGACCTCCTATCATTTTGTTGTCTCCTTTTAAATATTTGAGGGAATGATCTTTAGAAATAATATAATATAGGGGCCTTTTTGCTCCAGTGAAGTTCACTTTTGTAATATTGTCGTCAACCTTTTCTAGTTTACAAAGGCAAATATCCATACCATCATCATTCTGTTTTTCATCTTGTTTTAATGCTGAAACAATCTCTTTGTCTAGAAGTTCTAAAATTTCATCAGTATCTAAACTTAGTTTTCTATCAACAATTTCGTTAAGAATGGTATTCCCTATCAATGACATAAATGCACCAGGAACTCCATGCCCTGTACAATCTACTACCGCTATTAATGCTACATCATTTTTTGAATCATTCTGGGCATTAGCAAACCAATAAAAATCGCCAGAAACAATATCCTTAGGTCTATATATAATAAATATATCTGAGAAATACTTTCTCATTAATTCCTCCTGAGGCAGAATGGCGTATTGAATGGTTTGTGCGTATCTGATACTATCTGTAATTTTTAAATTATTATCTTCTAAATCTCCTATTGTTAATTCAAGCTTGGATTTAAAAAGAGTAAGTTCATTTTTTCGTTTTTTTAGTTTCCTGGCCAGAACAACAAAAACTATTACCAAAAAGGCTAAGAATACGGTAATCCCTGATATAATTGTGAGCTTTCTTTGAAATTCTGCCTGTGCTAATTCTTTTTGATCTTTAATAATTGATAGTCGCTCTTCCTTTTCCAGAATTGAAAGTTTCAGGTTTTCTATTAAGGAAAGGGTTTCTTCATAATCTTTAAAACCAACTTTTTTCACCTGAATAAGTTTATCAAGTCTTGTAAGTTGAATTTTTACTGAATCCTTTTCGCTTTTCGAAAGGTCATGCCCTCCCTCCAATTTACTTAATACCTTATTTAAACCCTGATTAATTTTTTCTTCTTCATCAATATTTTCTACAATATTTTCCAAAATCAAATCTCTTAAAAGATATTTCACATCCTCACCTACATTCGTAGAATCATTAATTAACCTTTTAAGGGTAGGCAAATCCAAAATCCCAGAGAATAATTTTTCTTCTGTATTATCTAAATCAACATATTGAGGATCCCTTTCTAGAATCAAATTAATTTTATTTTGAGAAGTTGATGAATCTAATTTTACTATTTTATACCCTTCAGCCTTAACTCCTTCCTTACTATTCATTAATACAGCTTTGAACTTCCCATATTCATTTGTTAAATAATTATAACCACCAATATTTAATTGAACATTAGAAATTGGATTATTTGAACTATCTAACACAATTCCATTGTAAAATTTACCTAAATACTTTCCCTCTTTATTTTTCTTAATCGTTAATTTAAAATCATAAATACCTTTATACTCAAAATATCTGTGATATATAGAATGCTCCTCAATCAAAAATTCACTATTCTCATTTAATTCTGTTTCAATGGGAAAGATCATTTTAAATTTCCCCTTTTCATCAGTTTTTGAAGATCCTGCATTTTTTTTACCTAAAAAAATAATTTCTTGATTAACTATTGGATCACCCTCTAAATCTAATACTTCTCCAAACAATAATTTGTACTTGCTTTCCCTCATTATTATTTCGATCTTCCCCTTCTTCATCCCCCATGATGCTAATTCAATCCCTTCTTTAAAAGCAAAAATTTTCTTGGGTTTATTTGAAGGATTAAATTGATGAATGATAATCAATCCATTTTCGTCAGAGGGTTCTAAATCTCTTTCATCTATTGAAACATTTACATTAGCAAGTGGATGGCCTTTTGTATCCATTATTTTACATAGAACAGATAAACCTTTTCCTTCCTGAGCATGTAACACAATGTTAAAGTTTATGAATAGAATTATCCAAACCAAAAAAACATGTAAAAAGTGATACTTCATTTATTGTGAAAAACAGAAAAATACCTTTTAATGGATAGAGGTAATCTGAAAATGAACGAAGGTTTTCTGCTTACCGTATAGGATTACATTCCTATTTTTAGATTTTACAGGATATTATTTGGGAAATAAAAAATTAGTAAGATCATGTTTAAATTTTAAAAAAACAGAGATTTAATTGCGGGAAGGCCTGAAAACCTGGCAGGGAGGATGGAGAGCCATGAGGGTTGAAGCTTAAGATTTTCTTGATTTTTTGGCGGTCGGCCGCTGCCGTTCGTTTTTTATCAAGAAAAAATGAACATAGCACAATTGTCCGGGTTTTAGAAGTAAATTCCGTTTTGTGTAAAATATCAAATTATTTTTTTTAGACATGCTCTAATAAAACTACTCTAGACCCACTAATTTGATTTATTTTTACTTATTAGAGGTTATATAAAATAAAAATACTAGGCAGAAAGATTTTCGTTTTTGCCTATGAAAATAGTCATGATAGATAATTAACCCATCGCTAGGTTTTGGCTGTTTTCACTTATGCAAATCTTATTATATATAGATCTCCTTATAATTCCCTTCACCAACATTTCTGGCTCCAAGCCTGTGCACTGGATGGAAAAAGAATAACTTGCTTCATCATCATCATTACTATTTATAGTAACTATTGCCGTTTTTAAGCCTGAAGCAATTGGTATAAAGGTGATTTGAAAACTGCTATTTGAACTACTTGCTACTGTGGCAGAAGGCAGAGAATTTAAGGTAAACTCACCTGGATCAGGACTAGAAATCGTCACTAATGGAACTCCTGAAACATTAGTTGCAGGAATCGTACATATTGTTAATAATTTCACTTGCTCTAAACTGATCGTCATTATTAACAAAATAGTAAAAAGGTTACCATCGTAAACTCTATATAAAGGCAATTTCCGAGGATTTTTTGGTATTTTAAGATGCCTGATATACACATTATTACTTTTTAGGATAATGACGTCCCTTTTAATCCAACAAATTCCCATATTTGCCCCAGATTTATCCAACTTCATAATTAAAACTTTATAACAATGGCATTAAAAAAACATATCCCTAACTTATTTACAATTGGAAATTTGATTTGCGGATTTATTGCCATTTACCATACCCTACATGGGGACTTAATTATTGCGGCCTATTTAATGGGAGCTGCTGGATTGCTGGATTTTTTAGATGGATTTGTTGCCAGATTACTTAAGGTAAATTCAGAGCTTGGGAAACAGCTTGATTCCTTGGCAGATATGGTAACTTTTGGTGTATTACCTGGGTTTATTATGCTTCATCTTCTTCAAGGGAAAGCTGGAATGATAGATCCTATTTACTTAATACTAATTATTCCTGCATTTTCAGCATTGAGGTTAGCAAAATTCAATATAGATACAAGGCAATCAAATTCCTTTTTAGGTGTACCTACACCAGCTACCGCATTCTTTATTGGTTCTTTTCCATTAGCTCTGTCACAATATCCTCAATTAGAAGCTTTTATGACTTTACCAATCTTACTTATTATCACTTTCGGTTTTTCTCTACTTATGGTCTCAGAAATACCCTTATTTGCTTTAAAATTTAAGAATTTTGCTTTTCAGGAAAATAAGCTCCAATTTATTTTTATCTTCATTTCATTAATCTTAGTTTTAATCCTAAAGTTCCTATCTATTCCAATTATCATCCTATTATATATTCTTATTTCAACTATAAAATGGATAGCGAATTAACAAAACTCAAATATTAATTTATTAAAAATTAAACCTGATTCCTGAAAGTATGGAAGAGCAAATTTATTTTTTTTATTAATTTTGAATCGTTTTCCAATAAATATTTGAAAATCAGAAATTAAACTCACCAGGATTTTCAGTTAACAACACATTTTGGTGGAATCCTTAACATTTTGTTATTGATCTGGTTAAAAAGCACATATACCTAACTTTAACAAAGTTGAATAGGAGATTTTTATTAATAATATATTGGTAGCAGCTTTTGGAGCTAAACCATAAACTAACAATTTTCAAAACTAAACATTGGTTATTTCTTAAATGATGGATACACTTACGATAGTAAAGGAGAAGCTCGGTAAGCCCTATGAAGATCTTGAATTTTTATTGGGCTGTTTTAAAGAAGTTTTAATGGAAAGTGGGGAAAACAATTTAGCCTCCTTTATTCCCTGGATCAACCAACAAGATGATTTCAAACCAGAGCAATTAACTGAAAAACATGTACAGGTATATTCTATAGCTTTCCAGTTATTAAACATGGTGGAAGTAAATGGTGCAGTACAAAATAGAAGGGAAATAGAGAATGCTTCTATGTCGAAGGTAAATGGGCTTTGGGCTCAAAACCTAAAAATGCTGAAGGAAAAAGGCATCCCTGCCAAAGAAATAGCAGATCATCTTGGTGACATTAGAGTTGAGCCTGTGTTAACTGCCCATCCAACTGAAGCAAAACGAGCTACTGTTCTAGAGCATCATCGCATTTTATATTTACTCCTTGTTAGAAAGGAGAATTCAATGTATACAGAAATTGAACAGCTTGAAATAAGAAAAGAAATCAAGTTGGCAGTTGACAGATTATGGAGAACTGGGGAAATTTTTGTAGAAAAACCCGATGTTCCTTCTGAATTACGGAATGTACTTCATTACATGATTAACGTATTTCCGGAAGTTATTCCAATATTGGATAAAAGACTAGGACAAGCATGGCAACGAGAAGGATTAGATTCAGAACTATTATCAGATACTGGAAAATTTCCTAAAATCACTTTTGGAAACTGGGTTGGTGGAGATAGAGACGGACACCCATTGGTTACAAGTGATGTTACGAAAGAAACTTTAGTCCAATTAAAATTAAATGCTTTTGTTTTAATCAGAAGAAGTTTACTGCAACTTATTAAAAAGCTAAGTTTTTCTCTTCATTTCAATTTTGCCAACTATGAGTTAAGAAAAAGAATTGAAGATATGGAAATAGAACTGGGCGATATCGGAGATCAGGCATTCCACAGAAATGATGGAGAGGTTTTCAGACAGTTTGTGAATTTGATGCTCAACAAACTTCCTCTTGATGT
The DNA here is from genome assembly GCA_019634305.1 of Flammeovirgaceae bacterium. Taxonomy (GTDB): domain Bacteria; phylum Bacteroidota; class Bacteroidia; order Cytophagales; family Flammeovirgaceae; genus Flexithrix. The sequence continues at coordinate 9,412 of JAHQVQ010000383.1, forward strand.
TAAAAGAAATCACGCTACCGAAATTCAAGAAAAACAAGGAAGCTACAAACTGGCTCATGAATTAGTTGACGATTTAAAAGTTCTGCAAACTGCATTGGTAGATTATGGAGCAAAATCAATTGCCTATTCTGA
>JAHQVQ010000384.1 GCA_019634305.1 Flammeovirgaceae bacterium
AAATAATCCGGAGAAAGAATGTCCTATTAAAATTCTGCAATTGTTAGTTCTGAATTTTTGTTGAATTTCTGGTAATAATTCCTGAGTAATAAATTTTATGAAATTGGCTGATCCTTCATTTTCTGTCCAATTTATTTCTTGTGTAATGGCATTGGTATCAATGGAGTAGGAGGGAAGCATGTCCCTGTTTCGGTTGGTATTATAAATTCCCACTACAATCATTTCAGGAATTTGTTCGATAGAGCCCCGACTCATGTGATTGATCACTTCCCCTGAAATATTGAATAACCAGTCTGCATCCAAAACCACACAGACAGGATATTTTTTGTCTACATAAAAATCATCATTTTCATAAGAATCGGGAAGTCTTATGGCAAACTCTCTTTCTTCATTTATTATTTTGGATTGAATTTTATATAAATGGCTGCTAACTATGGCTTCCTGTGCCTTGGTAACTGTGGTGGAAAGAAGGAATAACCCAATGGCTAGTATTTTAATTTTTATGTAAATAAAGGTTTTAATCATGTTGTTAATCATTTATTGAAAATAATACTTGACAAAGTCAAGTAAAAAATTCATTTTTGATGATGGAAGATCAAAAAGTAATTGAAAAAATCCGAGCTTTCAACAGATTTTACACCAATGTGATTGCTGTATTAGATCAAAGTGTACTGAATAGTGGAAATTCCCTGGCAGAAGCGAGAATCCTGTTTGAAATAAAGCAATTGAGCCCGGTGACTGCACGGCAGCTTATGGAAGCCATTACCATAGATGAAGGTTATCTGAGCAGAATTCTTCAAAAATTTGTGACCAATGGTGAAGTAGTGAAAGAGCAATCCCCAACAGATAAAAGGCAATTTCTACTTTCATTGTCTGAACATGGTTATGAGAAAATGGATGCTTTAGAGGAATTGGCAAATCAGACAACAGGGGAATTAATAAAAAATTTGTCTGAAGGAGAAAAAGAGAATCTTTTACAAAGTATGCAGCAAATTACCCATTGTCTGGAAGGAGCAAATTAATCAAAAAATCAACGAATGAAACCCACACTTGAGCATATTAAAATCAGGACAAATTATAAATCTGGAGATATTGGCTATCTGACCTACATGCATGGAAAATTTTATGATTTTGATCCTTCCTTCGAATTCTATGTAGCTGAAACTTTAGCCACATTTTATAAAAATATGGACCATGAAAAGGAGCGGTTTTGGGTGGCAGAGTTTGAGGGCAAAATTGTGGGAACAATTGCCCTAAAAAATACTGATGGTTTTGCCCAACTCAGGTATTATTTAATTGATCCTGAGTTTAGAGGAATAGGTCTGGGTAGAAAATTGATGGATTTGTTCATGGATTTTTTTAAAAATTCTGATTATAAATCTTCTTTTTTACTCACCGAAGAACGACTACAAACAGCGGCTCACTTGTATGGGAAATATGGTTTTCAACATGTTTCTTCCAATCAGACAGATTTTGGTTTAGTAGAAAAAAGATATGAGTTGGTATTAAAATGATTGCCTAAAAAATACTTGTCAATTTTTCGGTTGCTGAAGCATTACTATTCCATTTCCTTTGTAAGAGAAATAAAAGGAGCAACAACGATATGCTAATCTCAGATCAAAAGGAAATTTCAAAATATTACAAGGCATTGGTTGCCAAGGATAGCCAGTACCTTGGGATATTTTATGCCGGGGTTAAAACTACGGGGATTTTTTGCATTTCCACCTGCAGAGCCAGAAAACCGAAGTTAGAAAATGTGGTTTTTTATACCTCTACTAAAGAATTATTACAACATGGATTTCGTCCTTGTAAAATCTGTCAACCTACCCAAAATGCTTATGAGCCTCCTTTGGAAGTAAAAAAAGCCATAGAATTGACAGAGGAAAATCCCATGGAAAAAGTGAAGGATTATCAGTTGAGGAAAAATGGAATTAGTCCGGAAAAAATTAGGCGTTGGTTTAAAAAACATCATGGTATTACATTTCAAGCTTATCAAAGAATGACCAGAATTAACAAAGCATTTCAGGAATTAAAAAATGGTAAAAATGTAACTTCTTCCGCTTTCGAATCCGGGTATGATTCCCTTAGTGGATTTGGTTATACTTTTAAGAATTTGGTGGGAAAAACTCCGGAAAACAGTAAGGATAAAACTGTGATCTTGATTCAAAGGTTAACCACTCCTTTGGGACCAATGTTTGTTTGTGCCACCGATCAGGGAATTTGTCTGCTTGAATTTACTGATAGAAGAATGCTGGAAACTGAATTTTTGGATTTACAAAAGCGCCTGAATGCCGTAATTTTGGTGGGAGAAAATGAATTTATTATTCAGTTAAAAAAAGAACTGGAAGAATACTTTAGTGGAGCCAGGTCAACATTTTCCGTGAAATTGTACACGCCTGGGACGGAATTTCAAAATGCTGTCTGGAAGGCTTTGCAACAAATTCCCTTTGGAGAAACCAGAAGTTATCAGGAACAAGCAGAAATATTAGAGAAACCAAAAGCTGTCAGAGCAGTAGCCTCCGCCAATGAACATAACAGAATTGCCATAGTAATTCCCTGCCACAGGGTAATTGGGAAAGATGGGAAATTGGTGGGTTATGCAGGAGGATTAGAAAGGAAAAAATGGTTGTTGGAGTTTGAGGGGAAGAATAGTTTTACGAAATAGATTTAATTATTGCACTTTTTTGCGAGCATATTGTTTAGTCCAGATTGTGACAGCTCCATTTTTGGCATTTTGTCCATGAAGTGGGAAGAAAGTATGATTAACATACTGAATGTATCGAATATTCTTTGGATTTATTTCTTTTATCGTTTTCTGAGCTTCTTCAAAACTAATAAGTTCCCCATTTATAATCAAAACAGGATCATTTGGATTTGGTATTAGATTATAATGGCTACTAAACTCATCGATGAATTTCGATTGTATTTCTTTAAGTTTTTCGGCTCTTTCATTTTTTTTGAGTTTTGGAGTTTTTCCGATAATTACCAAAATCGATTTAGGTTTCAAAAATGTTGTTTCTATACTATCTGAAATGAGATAATCGATATACCAAAGTCTTTTTGTCATATCAAAAGATTCTAGTACCTCCTCAAGTGCCTGACCTCCATATGGAACACCTTCAACAATGTAAAGCCTGTCCATAGACTTAAAATTAGTATCTCGATTACACGAATTAATCCAGTTTTCTACATACGCAACATTAAGTTGGCCGAGTACGCTGAATGAGTTTATCATGAAAAATAAGCTAAACCAGAATAATTTCATAGGTATTAAAATTTTAGAATATGTCACAAAATTAATAGGAAGGAATGTCAATTAAGTATTTTATCATTCACACCACCATAGATAGGAAATAGGAAAAAGAATCTCCTAATTAAAAATAAACCATAAAATTTTGGGCGTAAAAAAATCAATAATTGTTTATATTTAAAGTGGTTTTCTAACTACATAAGCATACTAAATTGAAAATGAAAAAGCGGAATTTTATAATTCTGATATTATTACTAGCAGCTATTTCCTTTTTTACTTACGATACTTTTTTTGTCCCCAAAATCAGTTACAATGCTTCAATTCGCCCAATTTTTAATAAGAATTGCCTGAAGTGCCACGGTGGTGTAAAGAAAAATGGAGGGTTTAGTCTCATTTCCCAGGCAGATGCTTTTGGAGAAACAGAATCGGGTATTCCAGCCATTATTCCCGGAAACCACAAAAAAAGCGAATTATACAAAAGGCTTATCGATCACGATCCTGAAATTAGAATGCCTCAGGAAGCAGCTCCATTGAGTGAAGAAGAAATCAATTTAATTGCCGAATGGATTGAAGAAGGGGCTGAATGGGAAAAACACTGGGCCTATTATCCACCTGACCCAAATATTGAAATTCCTTCCATTGAGGAAACTGGCTGGGCCAGAAATGAAATTGATTTTTTTGTGGGGGAAAAGCTGGAGGCTTTGAAATTAAAACCCAATGAGGCAGCGGAGAAGGAAATATTAATCAGAAGACTTTACCTGGATCTTATTGGGATGCCTCCTTCCCGGGAGGAAGCACAATCCTATCTTCAAAACCCAACTGAAGAAGCTTATGAAAAAGTGATTGATCAGCTTTTGGCTTCTCCACATTTTGGTGAAAGATGGGCAACCATGTGGCTTGATCTGGCCAGGTACGCAGATACCAAAGGATATGAAAAAGATTCGAGAAGAAACATCTGGAAATATCGGGATTGGGTGATAAAGGCTTTTAATGATAATATGCCTTACGATCAGTTTACCGTAGAACAACTGGCGGGCGATTTATTGGACCAACCCAATGAAAGCCAGTTTATTGCCACCGCGTTTCATAGAAATTCCTTATCTAATGATGAAGGGGGAACGGATAATGAAGAGTACAGAGTGTCAGCAGTGGTAGAAAGAGTAGGGACAACTTTTGAAGTCTGGCAGGGTACAACCATGTCGTGTGTGCAATGCCATAGCCATCCATATGATCCTATTACCCAAAAAGAATTTTACCAATTCATGGCTTATTTTAACAATTCGGCTGATAAGGATATTTACAATGAGAAACCTAATATCTGGACCTATGAGAATGAAAATAGGCAGAAGGCTGGGGAATTAATCAATTGGATTACTGAAAACCTGGAAGAAGAAATCGCGCTTGAAAGCAGGTTTGATTTTGGAAAAAAAGAGGAGTTACTGGATTATCTTGGTGTCAATAAAATTGAAGGAGAGGCATTTGATGAGACGAGTGTTTTTATAGAACTGATGCCACCTAATCAGGATATTGTATGGCAAATTCAGGATAGCTCGTGGGTGATGTATGCTGATATTGATCTAACTGATGTAGAGGCGATTTCTTTCCATGTGGCTACTCAGCTTGCCGGTTTTATAGATATTTATATAGATGATTTGAAAAGCCAACCCATCGGAACAATTGAAATTAAAAAAACGGGAGAGTGGAAAAGCTGGGATATTTCGAGGCCTGAAAATCCAAATTATTGGGCTGATTTAAAATTGAAAATAAAGGAACAAACCGGAAAGCATGACCTTTATCTGTATTTCCGGGCGAATAAGGTTCTGGCAGGGCATCTTTTCCATGTAGATTGGTTTCAATTACATGATAAGGAACCTAGAGTCGAAAAATATTCAGTGCTTTTCCAACAAATAGTAGATTCTCTGGCTAACCTGGAAGCCGTACCCACTCCAATATTGAGGGAATTGCCAGCCGAAAAATCGAGAAGAACATTTTTGTTTGATAGAGGAAATTGGCTGAGTCCGGGGTATGAAGTAAAACCAAAAATTCCAAGTATTTTGATTTCTGGTGATACGAATAAAACTTTTAGCAACCGATTGGAAATGGCGAATTGGTTGGTAAGTAGGGAAAATCCACTAACTGCACGAGTTTTTGTGAACAGAATCTGGGAACAAATTTTTGGCTATGGAATAGTTTCCACTATGGAAGAATTTGGTTCTCAGGGGGAAAAGCCAACTCATCCTGAATTGTTGGATTGGTTGGCAGTGAAGTTTATGGATGATTTTAATTGGGAATTGAAGCCATTGATAAAGGAAATTGTTTTGTCGACTACGTACAGACAGTCCTCTCGAAATGACAGTATAAAAAATGAAATTGATCCTTACAACCAATATTTTTCAAGAGGACCAAGAGTCAGGTTATCTGCTGAACAATTAAGAGATCAGAGCTTGAAAGTTAGTGGATTATTGAATGATGATTTGTATGGTCCTCCAATCATGCCTCCAAGACCTGATGCCGGTCCGAGCTTATTTTCTCAGTGGTACAGCGATAAAGATGAAAAGAAATATAGAAGGGCAGTTTATATCCATGGAAAACGGACCAATCCCTTTCCGGCAATGGTGACTTTTGATGGGCCAGCCAGAAATATATGTACTTCCAGAAGAATACGAACAAATACACCACTTCAGGCATTAGTATTAATGAACGATTCCATCTATTTTGAGATGTCATTTGCATTTGCCCGAAGGATGTATGAACAGAATCAGAATTTAAGGGAGACGATAAAAAATGGTTATGAAATGGCGATGATTTATCCTCCGGATTCTGCCAGGGTGGCTATTTTGGAAGAATATTATTACGATACAGAAAAATATTATGAAAAAAACCCAGAGACTATGAGGGGAGTTTTAATGGGATATCAATCGGAAAGGGAAAATGAAAGTTTTGCCGATTCCTTAAAATTGGCTTCTCTTACAATGGTGGGCAATATCATGATGAATCTGGATGAGTTTATTACAAAACAATAACCAGCCAGTATGCTGCTGGATCCGATTATGGAAAGTTGGAAATATTTTCTCAATCGTTTCGCAAATTATTTGAAAAATGGAATTGAAAAGAATTGATTTGAATTTAGAAGCCAACCTGAAAAAGGCTACTTATAATACCAGAAGACATTTCCTGAAATCCTGTATGTCGGGTATGGGTGCTATTGCATTCAATCAGATTTTGGGTGGAAATGCTTTTGGGCAATCATCATCAAAAGTTGGAGAATTGAGCGGACCACATTTCCCCGCCAAAGCCAAAAATGTTATTTTTCTCCACATGGCAGGAGCGCCATCTCAATTAGAACTTTTCGATTACAAGCCTGAATTAGAAAAACTTGATGGGCAAATTTGTCCTCCCTCTCTTATTGAAGGAAAAAGATTTGCTTTTATCAAAGGAAAACCAAAAATTCTGGGGCCACAAGCTACTTTCAAACAGCATGGTCAATCGGGAGCTACGGTTTCTAACTATCTTCCAGAATTTTCCAAAATGGTAGATGAAGTTGCCTTTTTGAAGGCCATGTATACCGAAGAATTTAATCATGCTCCAGCCCAACTATTAATGCAAACTGGGTCTCCAAGATTGGGCAGGCCTGCAATGGGAAGTTGGGTAACGTATGGTTTGGGTTCAGAAAATGATAATTTGCCCTCCTTTATTGTATTGGTTTCCGGATCAGCCCCAAGTGCCGGTAAAAGTATTTGGGGAAGTGGATTTCTTCCTACCATTTATCAGGGAGTGCAATGTCGGTCTGTTGGTGAGCCAGTACTTTTTCTGGATAATCCTATTGGTGTGGACAGTATGCTCCGGCATGAATCTGTAAATGTGATCAATAAAATAAATGAACTGGAATATCAGGAAAGCAAAGATCCGGAAATATTAACTAGAATTTCCCAATATGAACTGGCTTTTAAAATGCAAACTTCAGTTCCGGAAGTGATGGATATTAATGATGAACCAAAGTGGATTCATGAATTATATGGCACTCAACCTGGGAAAGAATCATTTGCCAACAATTGCCTTTTGGCCAGAAGGTTGGTGGAAAAAGGAGTGAGATTCGTGCAGCTATTTGACCGAAGATGGGATACCCACGGAGTTGGTCCGGGAAATGGGGTGGGATCTGGTTTAAAAAATGCCTGTAAAGCTATTGATGAGCCAATTTCGGCACTTTTGAAAGACCTCAAACAAAGAGGATTATTGGAAGAGACACTGGTAGTGTGGGGAGGGGAATTTGGCAGAACTCCAATGATGGAAGCTCGAACAGGCAAAGGCTACGATGGAAGAGATCATCATCCAGATGCATTTACCATGTGGATGGTAGGAGGCGGAACAAAACCGGGAGTATCTATTGGTGAAACTGATGAATTGGGTTTTACGGGAATTAAAGACCGAACTCATGTACATGATTTACAAGCCACTATTTTACACCTTTTAGGCCTTAACCATGAAAAACACACGTATGCTTTTCAGGGAAGAGATTTTAGGTTAACAGATGTACATGGGAAAGTGATTTCTAAGGTTTGTACATAAATAACTACATCAAAACACCTCTTTTATCCGGTTGAATAGGTTCAGGTATTTTTTCTGCTTTAGTTAATTCCAGTAAATTGATTTCGAAGGTACGATAGGATGCACGTCAAACTTCCCGAGTAAGCAGCAATTTGTTGTAAGTACTAGTACTATTTTATATTGAGTACTTTTATCTCATTATCAAAAAGTTGCGGCACTTATTAAGTATATTTAATTCTGCACATCTATTTAAGTTATGCGATAACTACCTAATAATGAATTTCAAAAATTAATTTAATCATATTACTTTTCCCCATCACTTACGCTATCTTTTACTTTTATATGTTTTTCATCCATATCATCTTTTATCAATTCATAACCAGAGGCCAAAATTTTGGCTCTATCATGGTATATCAAAATTGGTGTAGAAATGAGATCTGTATTTTCCCTTAAAACAGTTGGAATATCGCTAGTTGATAGGTCTTTACCCTTAAAATTTTGTTTAAAAATATCAGATGTCTTATCCATTAATATTTCAGGAGAAGCTCCCAGTTTTTGAGCTATTTCAAGTAACTGAAGTTCAGTGAAAATATCCTTTTGAACATCAAACTCCTTCACTTTATGGTGTTGCATTGTTTTTACATAACCAAGTGCTTTTTTATCCTCATGTTTATTTGAGTTATAAACAAATAATATTTCATTCTTCATGACTTTCATTTTGTCTTTGTTTAGGGGAGATTTTAATTTTATATTCAATAATATATCTAAAATCATCCCATTTGAAATTAAAGGGTAGAAAAGGTTCTTGGCATAGTATTTAATAAATGTAAGCAGGTAATTTTCCACAATTAAGTAGAAAAAATTCCACACTTTTTATCATTTCAATTTTCTAGTATAGTTGTTTCAATTTTCAGGTTGGTTTGCTCAAATAAGCTAGTTACTTTATTCTTAAGGTGTTACCTTTTTAGCTATAACTTTTATTTTAAAAGTTGGCATAAATCTGTGCCTCTATTTTATAGAGTATTTGGAAAATATGATTTTTTTGTAGCAAAAAATATTGAAAACAGATTATTCCTGTAATAAACCAACTCACTTTTAAATATTTACAATCTATGAATACTGCGGAAATCCATAAACCTAATACAAGTAGATTTCAAGAGCTAAAACAACTACACAGATACTGGCAGGCATCTAATTACCTCAGTGCTGCTCAACTTTATTTAAAAGATAATTTTCTGCTGAAAGACTCGCTTCTTTTATCGCATTTAAAACCAAGATTACTTGGTCATTGGGGAACTGTACCAGGAATTAATTTTATGTATTCTCATCTTAATCGGCTTATTAAAGAAAAAGATGCAAGTGTACTATTAATGCGAATCAACAGTAAATTTTGAAAAAAGAGGCTGTATTACCATCTTAGCACTATGCAACTAGAGTTAAGAATAATCGGACTAAACAGCCTCCTAGAAGAGTGCTATACTAAAGCATTACACTGGTATTGCCAAAGATTTAGCCATAATAAACATCAAGGCAGTTTTACAGATGTAGAATTATTGACCTGTTATTTTTTTGCCATTATAGAAGAGAAGAAGTATCAAATAAAACAGATATATGAATATATTGTCAA
>JAHQVQ010000385.1 GCA_019634305.1 Flammeovirgaceae bacterium
CCATCTTGACCTCCAGGCAACTGAAGCTGCTCCTGATGTTGAAAAGGCATTAGCAAGTGCGGATCGGCTGAAAACTTTAGTTCCCGGAGCAGGCCATTTGGTTCATATGCCATCACATATTTACATCAATACTGGTGACTATCATGAGGGTTCTTTAGCAAACGAACAAGCTGTAATTGCAGATAGTATTTATATAGCTGAATGTAAAGTTGAAGGGGTTTATCCTCAATTGTATTATCCTCACAATTATCATTTCCTCACTGCCACTGCAGCTTTAGAAGGTCGTGGAGCGCGAGCAATTGAAGCTGCTTTCAAAACTGCAGAAATTATTGGGCAAAACTACTTGAGAGAACCTGGTTTTGAAACCACTCAGCATTATATCACTATTCCTTACAATACTTTAGTAAAGTTTGCTCAATGGGAAAAAATATTTGCCTTACCTTCTCCTGATGAGGACCTAGACTATCCCAAAGCAGTTTGGCACTATGCCAAAGGGATGGCTTATTTGAATACTGGCAAGACTGAAGAAGCTGAAAAAGAATTAGCAATAGTGATTGAATTATCGGAAACAGATGCAGTAAAGAACCTCATGATTTGGGAAATTAATTCTTCTGCAGATATTGTAAATATTGCCATTGAAGTACTGAATGGGGAATTAGAAAAATCCAAGGGAAATTTGGCTGAAGCCATAACCCATTTTCAAAATGCAATTGGAATAGAAGATCAATTAAACTATAATGAGCCAGCAGATTGGTTTTTCTCTGTGAGACATTTTTTAGGCGATACCTATATGCAAGTAGAAGAATATGAAAAAGCAGAGGCAGTTTATCGTGAGGATTTAACTTATTGGGTGAAAAATGGGTTTGCTCTTAGCGGACTTTACCACAGTTTGGAAGGACAGGGGAAAACGGAAGAGGCAAATCAGGTTAAAAGCCAATTTGAAGAAGCCTGGAAATATGCTGACTCAGATTTAAAATATTCCCGGATAAATGAGGACAGCAGAAAAGATTTAAAACTGACTGTTACAGAAGATGATGGTAATGATTTGATTTATCTGGCTGCGGCTTTTTGTGGGCTCAATTAAATTTATTCATACTTGAAGGGAAGCTGGATTAATTCCTTTTTCCCTTCGTGTTTTAATAACCGCTTCATAAATTTTACTTAAGAATTCATAGTTCTTTGCCGGAGTATATTTTTCCTCATAACTGGTTCTGGCATTTTTAGATAAGCTTTCCCATGTTTCCAAAGAGTCATTTAATCGATTGATTTTTGCCATAAGATCATCCGCATTTCCGGGCTCAAAGTGGAAACCATTATATTGATCTTCAATTACTTCCTGTGCTCCTCCTAGTCGAGAGCCAATTACAGGTGTTCCTACAGAAAAAGCTTCCAGAATTACCATTGGCATGCCTTCATACCAGGTGGAAGGAAATATTAAAGCCTTACAGTTTTTAAGTTCATTAGTTACAGTTTCTCTTCCCTGAAAGCCCATAAAAACGATATTCTCATTTTTTTCTGATTCTGCCACAACTTCTTCCTTATAAGGCCCATCCCCCAATATCTTTACTTTAAAATCACCTTTTTTGGCTGCCTCCATTAATACTTTTATCCCCTTCTCTTCTGTTAATCTTCCAATAAAAAGGAAACAATCTTCTCTTTCATCAGAACCTAAGCCCAAATCACCAGTAAAATTAGGTTTCACTGCAAACTGGCTTTCTCCAGCATTAAGCGAAGAATCTAAAAATTTGGCTTTTGCGAAATGGGTAAGAGCAATATATTTATCTATTTTTTTGTTCCAGGTTCCTAAAATTTTATGGATTCCGGTCATAAGAACCAATGTAGCCGTCTGCAATATTGAATCTCGGTACACCCCTTTCATAATCGCATCTATTGGAAAAGTTTTGTGAATACTTTTCTCATAAATCTCATTATCATAATACAATATGGCACTTGGGCAAATTAACCTGTAGTTGTGCAGGGTCATTACTACAGGAACATTCATTTGTTGGGCCACATAAAAAATAGAGGGAGAAGCTATCGGGAAAAAATTATGGATATGAATTACATCTGGTTGAAATGAATTTATTTTCTCCTTAATAATTTTTGCACTCTGCGGATTATATAAAGCTTTCAACCCTGTGAGCAGTTTGCTAATGGCTGAATCCACATTAATGGATTGATTATCAAAGATAAGGGTGGAAACTTCATTCCCATTGGCTAATAATAAAGCCTTTTCAGCTTCAAACACAGTATCTTCTCCGCCTTTAAACTGATAAGTATTATGTATTAGAAGTATTCTCATTTTCAGGAAGTTGCGACAATTTGGTTATAACCCTTTTTGAAAGCTAAAGAAAAAAACCATATCCAAAACTGATTTTTCGGATATGGTTTTTAATGATTTTTGCATCATTTAAGCATTAACCGGAACACCAAAAAGTTCAAGTTGTTCCTTATAAAGCTGATGTTTAATATTTTGCGAATCTAATTCTACATCACCATAAGTTAATACCTGATCCTGAGGAATATCCTTAATCAATTTGCAACCTTCGGCAAGCCCCATTGGTAATAAACCTTCGCCTCTTGTTACGCCATAATTTTCACAAACACCGTAAGTTTTATATCCACCTAATCCGTCAATAGCATCTCCTGCCTTCATATCAACTTTTGCTGTAGCAACAACTTCCACCACTGGTCCGGCAATTGGAGCAAGAATGATATCGTCAAAGTCAATCATTCTAGAAATAGAATTGGCTATTTCGAAAAACAATAAGTGATAAGGAACATAGAAACTATACAATGGCCCTTCCCCAAGTTTACCATATTTCAGATATTTCACTGAAAGTGGATCTTCAGTAGTGGCATAAATAAATACACCTGGCCCTGGTTTTGGACCCACTACATAATCAACAATTCCGCCTAATGATTTCAATTCATCTATATCATACAAATGAGTTAAATCATCAATCTGTTCTTTTGAGTGATAACCATACATTCCCCTTTTGGCTACTTTCATTCCCGTAGCATTGGCGATACATGCCTGCTCAAAGGAAATTTTTGTGCCATCTGCAAAACTGGTTACCATCTCAGGAGTCATATCCCATTGAGCAGCAAACCCTTTTTGTGTTGTAGGATTTCTGTAATGGTCCTGTAATCCTTTAATATTTCCACAAAGCAATGGTTCAAATCCCATGCTTTTTACAAATCTGTACAAATTAAGCGTTACCCCTGGTTGATCTCCATCTCCAACACTGTATTTCACCCCATAATCATCTGCTTTCTTTTTCAGGATTGGTCCTAAAGTGGCATCAATTTCCGCATTAAAAGATAGAATATGCTTACCATGCTTCATACCTTTAAGCATAGTTTCCGCAGCAAATTCAATCGTCCCAGTAACTTCTACTAAAATGTCAATTCCATTTCCTTCACAAAGCAAATCAATATTTGAAGTAATTACAGAAGCACCAGAGCCAATGGTATCTTCATAATCTTTCAGGTTATCAACAATTTTGTAATTGTTTAATCCTGAATATTCATAAGCTTTTTGAGCTTTTTCAATGGTTCGGTTATAAGTGGCAGCCACTACCATTCCCGGAGTATATCTGGTGATTTGGTTAATCATCCCTTTCGACATTTCTCCTGCACCAATCAATCCCACTTTAATTGGATTTCCTTTTGCTTCTCTGGCCCTAAGGGCATTATCTACTAAAATCATAATGATTGGGGTTGTAATTTTTTAATTAAGAAGTTTTACTCCTATAATGTCAATTAATAATTTTCGCTTAAAATGGACTTTCAAATTCATCCAAAGTCACTAAGCTAATATCTTTATCAGATAAAATAGGATCCATATCAGGCCATTGAATGCCACAAGAATCCCATTTTATTCCGGTATCGCTTTCTGGTTTAAAAACTACTGATGTTCTGTTCAGGAAAATAGCTGAATCACTCATTACATAAAAACCATGAGCAAAACCCTCAGGGATATACAACATATTCCCCTTCTCAGCATCAAGTTCTAGAGAAAAATGGTGCTTATAAGTTGGAGAGTTTTTTCTTAAATCAACAACAACATCAAATATTTTTCCAGCAATGCAGGTCACACATTTGACGTGTCCATGAGGTGGCACCTGAAAGTGTAATCCTCTTAACACTCCTTTTACTGATGTAGAGTAGTATTCTTCAGTAAAAGTGGTGGATAAGCCTAAATCTATATAAGTATCTTCATGAAAGGTTTTTACTAACCTTCCTCTATCATCCTGAAAAACCCGAGGTTGCAATTCATATAATCCTGGGATTGGGGTTTCTATTTTCTTCATTTAATGGCTGTTGCTAAGTACCAGTACTTTTTTAAAGTGAGATATACCATCTCATTATCAAACAGTTGTGGTACAAATGAATATATTTATTTTTATCCAACTACTAAGTAGTATTGGAAGTAAAATAAAATATCAATGATAACTTTTAGTCAAAAACAAAAATAACTGGTAAGGAAAAATCCTTACCAGTTAAGTTGATTAATAAATATATCTGTAGTCAAAAACATTTTTCTTTTGGATCAAATCCTTTTTCTCTTTGAATTCTTTCCAACCTGTAAGTATGGCTACATTTTCAGTTTTTGCCAATAAATCTTCCAGATTATCAATGTATTCAATGGCCAGATCAGGATATTCTTCCTGGAAAGTACCATTTGCCAAAGGATCATAAGCGATAATTTTTGTATAACCCTTTTCGATTAACTTGGCAATTACATCTTTACTTGGTGTAAGCCTTACATCATCCGATCCGGTTTTAAAAGCCAATCCAAGAATACCAATGGTATCGGAAGGAGAAGCTTCTGCAACAATTTTATCCACTACAAAATCTTTCACCTTTTCATTTGTTTCCAGATTACCTCCTAAAACTTCTGGAGTAAATCCATTTTCTTTAGAAATACTGTAAAGTGCTGAAGTATCTTTTGGAAGGCAATATCCACCATATCCACAACCAGGATATACATAACTTGCCATGTTTGCTGGATTCCCAGACCATCTTTTATCCTCATGAAGTATTCTAAAAGCTTTTGGTATATCAATATCTCCAATCGCATCAGCCACCATCGACATTTCATTAGAATAACTAATTAATGTAGATAGTAAAGTATTTGAAAGATATTTGATAAACTCAGCTGAGTTATAACTCACATAATGAATTGGAGCATTGAATGGCTTATAAATTTTATCCAAAATTCCTTTGGCATCCTCATCTTCTACTCCAATTACAATTCTATCTGGCTCGATAAAATCTTCCCAGCAATATCCTTCTCTTAAAAATTCAGGATTTGAAGCGAAACCAATTTTCCTTTCTAATTCCGCTAATTTCGCATTGATATGAGGAATTACCTTTTTAGAAACTGTGGAAGGAGGAACTGTAGATTTAGTAATAATAACTTTGAAATCTTTTGATTCAACTGCCAAAATCTGGTCAATTGCACCAAGAATATAACCAAGATCAGCACTTCCATCAGGAGCACTTGGCGTACCCACACAAAGGAAAATAGCTTCACTATTTTTTACTGCTTCTTCCAAAGGAACATCTAGATAAAAGGATTCACCTAATGTTTCTTCTAAAACCTCCTTCAAATGAGGCTCATGGAAAGGAATTTCATAATTTTTTAATTTATTTAACCTACTTTGGTTAATATCTATTCCGTAGGTTTTAAAACCTTTTTTTGCAAAACCAAGGCCGGTGGTTAAACCGACAAACCCAAGACCAATTACTGTAATCATATTAGTTTACCGTTATTTATTTTCAAGAATTTAAGAAATCTGCCAATACCTTCCTCTACATAAATAGATGGTTCATAACCCAATGTAGCTTTGGCTTTACTAATTTTAGGACATCTTCTATTCGGATTGTCTGTCATGTATTCATCATCATCAGATTCCTGGAATTGCGCTTTTCCTTCATATCCGTAAACTTCCTTTGCATTGGATACGAATAGATTGGCAAACTCCTTTACAGAAACTTCTGGCTTATCAATACCTATGTTAAATGCTTCAAGTTTACCATGAAGTAATACTTTTAAATAGCCAGTGATGGCATCGGAGATATAGCAGAAAGTTCTTGTGGGTTTACCATCAGAGAACATGATTAGATCTCTTCCTTCATGAACACATTTGGCAAAATCGGCAGGTAATCGTTTGTCTTCAATATTCATTCCCGGACCATAGTTATTGAAAGGTCTGGCAATGGAAATTGGCATATTAAATTTGTGGTGGAAAATGTAGCAAATGGTTTCACCAAACCTTTTAGCTTCATCATAGCAGGCTCTTGGACCCATGGTATGAACATTTCCCCTATATTCTTCATCAGTAGGAATAAATTCAGGAAATGGATCTCCATAAATTTCACTACTTGAGAAAAATAATAATCCTTTTATTTCTCTTTCTTTATAAAAATCAAGTAGCCTTCTAAGCCCTGTTATATTGGCATCAATTGTTTCTACAGGATAAATTCTGTAAAAAGTAGGTGAGGCAATTGAAGCTCCATGAATAATTAAGTCTGCTTCATCAGCACCTTCTACATCACCAATATCGTCAGTAATTACATTAAATTCGTGAAGGGAGATTTTGTCATTTTTATTAACTAAATCATCCAACCAGTCTTTAGTGCCAGTTAAGAAATTTTCCAGGGCAATGATCTTTTTGATATTAAGTTCATCTGCATATCTGGAAAAGAAATGCATAAAATAGTAACCTAAAAAACCTCCACATCCTGTAATTAATACAGTAGAGTTGTTAAATTTAGCTTTTTCTTCTTTAGAAAGCTTACCGAGAATGTAAGCCATATCTTCAACAAGAATTTCGTTTTCTCTTTGATCTTTCACAGAGTAAGTTTTTTGTTAAAATTGGATTGAAATTATTGAGTATTTCGCAAAAATCAGACGAGGAAAGGACTATTACCCGTCTGTTGACATTTCTTAAGAAAAATTCGGATGTAAGAAATGATTTAATCCCACTTTTTCCAAGGTGCTTTTCCTTCCTGCCACATATTTTCTAACACATTCTTATCTCTAAGTGTATCCATCGGCTGCCAGAATCCATAGTGTTGGAAAGCAGATAGATTACCAGAATTTGCCAGTTTTTCCAATGGCTCTCTTTCCCAAACAGTATCATCGCCATCGATTAGGTCAATTACTTCAGGTTCTAATACGAAATAGCCGCCATTAATCCATGCAGACTCTCTTCCATCTCCAACAGGCTTTTCTCTAAATTGATTAATTTTTGGGTTACTATCATTTAGCTTGAAAGCTCCAAATCTTCCGGGTTGTTGAACGGCTGTAAGCGTTGCCTGTCCCCCATGTTTTTTGTGAAACTCAATAGAAGCAGTAATATCAATATCGCTCACCCCATCACCATAGGTAAGACAAAATGTTTCGTTTCCTATATATTCTTTTACCCTCTTTAGCCTTCCTCCAGTCATAGTGTGCAGTCCAGTATCTATAAGTGTAAGTTTCCATGGTTCGGCAACACTTTTATGTATTTCCATACTATTTGTTGCCATATCCAGCGTGAAATCTGAGGTATAATTAAAATACCTGGCAAAATAATCTTTAATGAAATACCCTTTGTAGCCACAACATACTATAAACTCATTTATACCATGTTGAGAATAAGATTTCATAATATGCCACAAAATTGGTTTTCCTCCAATTTCAACCATTGGTTTAGGTCTTACTCCACTTTCTTCACTAATTCTGGTTCCAAAGCCACCGGCAAATATTACTGCTTTCATAAGTAATTTAAAGTTGGTTTTTTACTGTTTATGATTGGTTTTTTACAAGTGTAATGTTATATAATTTTTTCAATATTAATCATTCTGATTTTTTACAATTACAAATACTTGTTAATATAATTCAAAACCTTCCAGGCTTGAACAGAAAATTCAAAAAAACATTAAACACAAATAGTGTTTTTAAAAAATTTTATATAGTAAAAAGTAACTATAACATACTTTTAATATCAAAAATCAACAACAAAAAACACCCATGTTAATAAAGATTAACCGATTTTTCAGGTAAAAAAATGAATTGATTTATATTAGCTGATGAAATTAATAAATGTAAGATTTTTAATAAAATAAAAAATCAGACAGGGAAAAAGTCGAAAAAATGATTTAATGAATATCCTTTGTGCCCCTGCCAATAGATTCTAAATTTAGGAAAGAATTCTAAATTTAAGAGTATTCCCAAACTATTTATTTAATTAAAAATACTCAAATGAATAAACTATTTAATTTTTAGGTTAGAATAAAATTAAAGAGCATAGAACTCCATCCACAAATTCTTCTATCATTATGGTACTTTCAAGTTAACAAATAATTATACATAATAACAGGATACCTAAGGAAAATTAATCAGCTGGTTTAACCATATTAATACCAACAACTTAATGCTAACTATTAGAAGTTTTCAAAAAATTTTTAATCTTGATTTTTTAAATCTACATTGAGATAGAAAGAAAATTTTAGCATAGGGAAATTAAATGAAAAGTTTTAATGAGTTTCGGTCATTTATTGCCGAACAACTTAAGGATGAGTTGGATGGATTAGAGGAAAGGAGAAATAAAATGTTCACCTGGAAAGCCAAATTAGGTGCATTTCTGGGTGTTGCAGTTATCATCCATTGGGGAGTTTCCCTATTCACCAGTTTGCCAACTTATACAATATTAATCACAATTGCCTTCGGTACGGCAATAGCATATTTTGTTTTTAACAAGTATTTTCTTGACCTCGCTATTCCCTCTAATTTTAAAGATCTCATTGTAAAAAGTCTGGTAAGCTTTGTTGATCCTTCTTTGCAATACAATCCTACTGGCTATATTCCTTACGAAGATTATCAGGCAAGTGAGCTTTTTCTTTTGAAACCAGATCATTTTACTGGAGATGATCTCATAGAGGGATCTATGGATGGAATACCAATAAAGTTTTCAGAACTTATTTCTTCTTATGAGAAACAACACCTGGGAGTAAGTAAGAATAAGGCCTGGGAGATGATCTTCCATGGTTTATTTTTAGTAGCTGAAATTCCTTACGATTTTAAAGGGAAAATATTTGTCCTTTCTAGCACTATTTACAAACACCTTGGTTATGCTGGTAGGTTAATTCAAAAACACAATTTTTTAAGAGGGAATTATATACTTCCTAAAAACCTTGATTTTAGAGATAATTTTGTAGTATATGCCGAAAACTTATTGGAAGGAGAACTTATTCTGACCGATGACTTTATGGACAAAATTCTTAAACTAAAGAAAATCACGAAGGCAGAAGTTTATATATCGATGATTGGGAATAAAGTATATGTTGGTGTAAATTTGAATAGAGAAATTTTTAAGATCAGTCTTAATAAACCGCTCACAAGAGTAGAATACCTTAAAAGTTTTTATAATGATTTGTATTACATGCTCACTGTAATAGAAGAATTGAATTTGGAAGCTTTTCTGGAAAATCAGGAAAATTAAGCAACTTTGTTATTAGTTTATTTTCAAAATTGTTTGATGGTTAACAATAAAGTACGATGGGAATCAAACCAAACTACTTTAATTAAAACAGATAGAAATGGAAAGTAAGAGACAAAAGAAATATTCCAGCCTTTTTCAGAAAGACCTTGGAGAAATTTTTCAAAAATTAAGCAAAGATCAATTTAAAGGTGCTTTTATTACGGTTACTTCAGTAAAAGTAACTCCTGATTTAGGGATGGCTAAAATTTACCTTAGCTTTTTAATGGTAAAAGATGAGGAGGATCTAATGTTGGATATCGTAAATAGCACAAAACTCATAAGGCAAAAGTTAGGAGCTAAAATTAAACATCAGGTAAGAAAAGTACCCGAACTTTTATTTTTCCATGATGATACACAGGAAGTTGCCAGTAATGTTGATAAATTGTTTGAAAATCTTAATATCCCACCGGAGGATGATAATGATGAATACTTAAAGGATTATAAAGAAGATTAAAACAGTTTGATTTGGTAAGCATATTTAGAATAAATGATCCCATTAGAATATTAGGGATCTTGTTTGTATTACTTTTATTAAGGTTGCCCATGATTATCAATGGGTTTCCTTTAATAATTCCCGAGCTGGGTTGGATGATGGTGGGTGAGAAACTAGGTGATGGCGGAAGAATGTATGTGGATATTTGGGAAAATATTTCGCCACTTTCAGCTGGTATTTATTGGCTCATCGACCTTGTATTTGGTAAATCTCAGCTTGCTTACCAAATTATTTCCTTTCTTTTGGTATTGATTCAGGCCATCATTTTTAATCAGGCATTAATAAAAACTGGTGTTTATAAGGAAAAAACCTATCTTCCTGCCTTGCTGTATGTGATTTTCATGTCAATTAGTTTTGACTTCCTCACACTTTCTCCAGTTTTAATGGCCACTACTTACTTGATCTTAGTGGTAAGAAATCTATTCAGGTTTGATAATGAAGCCATTGATCAGGATATTTTCAAAACTGGATTTTATGTAGGCATTGCCACCTTACTTTATATACCCTCAGTTTTATTCTTAATTATGGCTATTTTAGGACTAGCCATGTTCAAAACATCCTCTTCCAGATATTTAATAATGATGGTCTATGGTTTTTCCTTTGCCTTTATTATTTATTTGGTCTACTTGTTTATCTTGGGGGGAATTGGTGATTTTTATGATGTTTATATTCTCAGTTTCCTTAGTTTAAATTTAGAACGATATTTTGCTCCCACACAGGCATTTTGGCTATTTTCAGTTCCAGGAATTGTGTTAATACTTGGTTTGCTAAAAGCTAGAACAGAAGGAGGTTTTGTTAACTTTCAAATTAATGCGCAGCAGGTAATGGCTATTTGGATTCTTGTAGCCTTAGTCAGTTTATTAATTACGCCTAAATTTGCCACTTATCAGTTCATTATTCTTGTTCCTGCTTTCACTTTTTTCACCGTTCATTACCTGCTTCTATTTAAAAAAAGATTTTTTGCTGAAATTGCATTTTGGGTAATTACTTTTTTCATTGTATTTATTTCCTACAATGGTATTTATAATTTTTCAGCTGGCTTAAATCAAGTTAAATATGATTTGCTCATTGTAAAAGATGAGGAATCCTTAGTAGAAAAACAAAAAAAAGTATTGGTTTTAGGAAATCATCCCTCTTATTATCAGAATCAGTCTTTTGCAACACCATATTATAATTGGAGGTTATCTCAAAAGCATTTTGGAAATATGGATACCTATTCCACATTAATTGAGATTTACAGGAATTTTGAACAGGATTTCCCAGAAATAATCATTGACAAAAGTGACAATCAGTTTGCTGCAAAACTATTCAATAATATTCCCCTCCTGGAACAACAGTATCAGGCAAATAATGAAAATGAATTTCCTACCTATATTTTAAAAGGAAACATTGTGGAAAAAGAAATTCCATAAATAGTACTCAGCAACTATTTCCAATTACTTTCAATCAATTTTAGGAATGGAAGATCTGCAGGAGCCATTTCAAATTGTTGTAGTTCCTCTGGTTTTATCCATCTATAGCAATCATGATCTGTAAGAATGATCTTTCCTGAAAGATATGTAGCATAATAGGCCTTTAATTCAATTGAAACTCTCGGATAATGATAAAATGAAGTTTCAATATAATTTCCTACCTGTACTTCAATACAAAACTCTTCCAATAATTCTCTTTTTAAAGCAATTTCAGGAATTTCATCTGCTTCAATTTTTCCTCCAGGAAACTCCCACAAACCAGCAAGTGACTTGCCTTTACGTTTTCTTGCAATCAGGATCTTTTTATCTTTAACTACTACTCCTGCCACTACTTTAATGAAAGACATTTTTTCTTATTTTTCCTACTAGAAAATATTTCGCTCAAAAATCATGGTGAGGGCTATACCTCCAGCGGCACCAGAAAGCAACAAATTCCACTCTCTTTTCTTAACCCTTCCAATTTGAACAAACAAAAGTGCCAGGATTAAAATAATAAATACGATAAAAACCTGCCCAATTTCCAACCCTACATTAAAAGCCAGCAATTGCCAAAAAATACTAGAATCATCACCCAAGAGACTTCGTAAATAATTAGAAAACCCTAGTCCATGGATTAATCCGAAAAATAAAGCCACCAGATATCTTTGATTTGCATTTTTTGCATGAGCCTCTTTTTTACTAAAATAATTAAAAATTGCCGTGATAAATATGGTAACCGGAATCAGAAATTCTATTAAACCTGTGCCTATACTTACCAATTTCAATGAAGCCAAAGCCAAAGTTACAGAATGACCAAAAGTAAAAGCTGTCACTAAAATTAAAACCTCCCTCCACTGGGAAAAACTATAAATGGCACACAATGCTACAATGAAAAGGATATGATCATAGCCATTAATATCTGAAATGTGTTCGAAGCCTAATTGAAGAAAAACCCAAAATTCTGACATATTTTTGTACTGTTTAGTTTTTTAATTTTTCTGGATAGAGTTATTCTCTTACCCATTAATAATTGAGTTTAGATAATTGAAAAGAAAATTATTTTTGTCCATCTGATTTCTTACAGTATGTTTGACAGCAAAAATATAATTTTTGACACCTACTCGCATCAGAATTTTTAAATTTTAGATAATGCCAATTTATATATTAATTACATTTTTCAATCTAATTCCTTTTCTTCATCCAGTCCATATTTCTCTTACCCAAATGGACTACAATCAGAAGAATAAATCAATCGAATTAACTCACAAAATTTATGTTGATGATTTTGAATTGGCTTTAAAGCTATATAATGACCTTGAATTTAGATTGGGAACTGAAAAGGAAATGGCCAATTCAGATGAATTTATCAGGAAATATATAGATACTGCTGTGAAGGTTTACCTTAATGGAGAAGAAAAACAAGCTAATTTTATTGGTAGAGAAATAGATTTTGAAGCCATTTGGATTTTTCGGGAAATTGAAGGAGTTGAAAAAATAAGCAACTTAACTATTGAAAACAGCATTTTAACTGATCTTTATGATGACCAAAAAAACATATTACATTTAAAGTATTTGGATGAGAAAAAAAGCTTTCTTTTCAAGAAAGATAATACCGAAGAAGACGCAAACTTCTAATCCTCTTGCTTTTCCAGGTTAATAAATAATTCATTTCCTGCTCGGGGTGGAATACTATTATAGCAAGTATCAAATACATTTATCTTAAAGTATTTTTCAAAAAGTGGCAGATATTCTTCCCTATTTCCACCAAAAGGAGGATGATCATCGTAAAGTGGAATATTAAATAATACACCAATCAGTTTTCCTCCCAGCTTCAATAATTCCAACATCTTTTCTACATAATGTCCTCTTAATTCCGGATTCAAGGCACAAAAGAAAGTTTGTTCAATAATCAAATCGAAGCCTGATAGTTTAAAATCAAACAAATCAACTTTATGAACATTCCTTTTTGGAAAATTGGGGCACGATTTAAAAAGGTTGTCAATTGGAGCCTGTACTAAATCTATTACAGATACATTGGAAAAGCCATTTTCAAATAAATACCTTGCTTCATAGGCATTTCCAGCACCTGGGATCAATATTTTTAAATCTTTATTCTCTAACTGATCAAAATATGTTTTCAAAGGAGTAGAAACCTCTCCAATATCCCATCCGATATTATTATTCTTGTATTTATTTTTCCAAAAAGATTCATCTAATGGTTTTTCCATAGTAAATTGGCTATCAAAGTTTTAGAAATAATGCAAAATTCTTGAAAACAACCTCCAATAAATTATTTTTGCAGACTATTAACAAAAACAAATTTTAAATAGTGCGAACTATGAGCGAAAGCGAAACAAAAAAAGGAGTAAATAATCGGATGATTTTAATCATTGCCATGTTGGTCATTTTGGCGATTATTAATGGGGTCCAATATTATATGCGATTAATGAGTGAGCAAAAGCATAATGAAAAGCTCGAAAGTAAGGAAGTAGAATTACGATCTACATTTTTTACCTTGGACTCAATTTCGGGAGAACTTGATCTTAAAATTCAAGAAATAGAAAGATTAGGTGGTAATATTGATTCTCTAATAATTTATAAAGAAGAATTAGAAAAAGAGAAAGAAGAATTAAGGATTTCAAGAAATTTAGCTCAAGAGAGGTTTCTTAAAATAAAAAATAAAATTGAAGCCTATGAAAGCCTTCTTAAAAGAAAAGATAAAGAGATAACTAAGCTAAAAGAAATAAACGATGAACTCCTTACAGAAAATATTTCTCTTAAATCTGAAAAGAATACTTTGAACCGAGAAATAAATTCTTTACAGTCTGAAAAGGGACAGATGCAGGAGAAAATTGCTATTGCAGCCACTTTACAAGCAGAAAACATAAAATTCTTTTCAATAAATAAAAGGGGTAAAGAAAAGGAGGGATCTGAATTTAAAACAAAACAAATTGAACAGCTGAAAATTTCCTTTAATATTGAGGAAAACCCATTGGCTGAAATAGGTGCTAAAACCTTAATTCTGAGAATTATTGAGCCTGAAGGATCAGCATTATACAATGTAGCCGCTGGATCAGGAACATTTGAATACAACGGGAAAGAGATTTTCTATACCGCCAATCAGGAAATCTTATTTGATAACTCTAAACAAATGGTCACCTTTAATTACGATAAAGGCAATGAGTTTAAAAAAGGGCGACATAAGGTCGAATTATATTCTGATGGTGAAAAAATTGGAGAAGATTATTTTATTGTAAAGTAATTTATTCTATTCAGAATCGATTGATAAAAAAAACACTTGCTAGAATTTAGCAAGTGTTTTTTATGGATTTTAATTGATAATCGATTGATCAACCTGAGCAGGACATACAATCGGGATCATCTAATGAACAGGCATTTCCTGTAACCTGAGCTTCATCTAAATCATTTTGAGCAGTTTCTCCATCCTGCTTTTTAAGCTTAGTAGTATCAACTGTGAACTTGATGGCATCTCTTGCTGCTTTAGTTCTCAAATAATACATACCAGTTTTCAATCCTTTTTTCCAGGCATAAAAATGCATGGAGGTTAGCTTACCAAAGTTAGGATCACTCATAAAGATATTTAAGCTCTGACTTTGGCAAATAAATGCACCTCTGTCAGCAGCCATTTCAATAATATCTTTCTGGCTTATTTCCCATGAAGTTTTGTAAAGATCTTTAATTCTTTGGGGAACATCCAAATCCTGAATAGAACCATTTGCAGCAATAAGTGCATTTTTCATTTCATCATCCCATAACCCTTCCTCAACTAGTTCTTTCAGTAAGTGCTTATTCACAATGATAAACTCACCTGACAATACTCTTCTTGAATAAATATTTGAAGTATATGGTTCAAAACACTCATTATTTCCTAAAATCTGAGAGGTAGAAGCCGTTGGCATTGGAGCTAAAAGTAAAGAGTTTCTAACACCATGCTTTTTAACTTCATTTTTCAATGCAGACCAATCCCATCTTTCAGAAGGATCAACTCCCCACATATCAAACTGGAATATTCCTTTTGAAACAGGAGAACCTTTAATAGTTTCATATGGTCCTTCAGTAATAGCTAAATCCTTTGAAGCAGTCATTGAAGCAAAATACATGGTTTCAAATATTTCTTTATTCAAAGCTTTAGCTTCATCAGAATCAAATGGCATTTTCAACATAAGAAAAGCATCTGCTAATCCCTGAACACCCAAACCTATAGGTCGGTGTCTTTTATTTGAATTTTCTGCCTCAGGAACAGGGTAATAGTTCCTGTCAATAATTTTGTTAAGATTTTTAGTAACTACATAAGTTACATCATATAATTTTTGGTGATCGAACTTACCATCAATCACATATTTTGGAAGTGACAATGAGGCAAGATTACACACAGCTACTTCATCTGGAGCAGTATATTCTATTATCTCTGTGCAAAGATTACTGGATTTAATAGTTCCCAGGTTTTTCTGATTCGATTTTTTATTTGCAGCATCCTTATAAAGCATGTAAGGAGTTCCTGTTTCAGTTTGAGATTCTAAAACCGCGAACCATAAATCCTGAGCCTTAACTACTTTCCTTGCTTTTCCTTCTCGCTCATATTTTTCATAAAGCTTTTCAAACTCCTCTCCATAGCATTCAGAAAGACCAGGAGCTTCATTTGGGCAGAATAATGACCAATCTTCATTAGACTCTACCCTTTTCATAAATAAATCCGGAGTCCAAAGGGCATAAAACAAATCCCTTGCTCTCATTTCCTCTTTACCATGATTTTTCTTCAAATCAAGGAACTCAAAGACATCCGCATGCCATGGTTCAAGGTATACAGCAAATGCTCCTTTTCTTTTTCCTCCACCCTGATCTACATATCTGGCAGTATCATTAAATACCCGAAGCATTGGAATAATTCCGTTGGAAGTACCATTTGTTCCTTTAATATATGAACCTGTGGCCCTTACATTGTGGATATTTAGACCAATTCCTCCAGCAGATTGAGAAATTAAAGCACATTGCTTAAGAGTATCGTAAATACCATCAATACTATCATCCTTAGTTGTAAGCAAGAAACAAGATGAAAGCTGAGGCTTAGGTGTACCTGAATTAAATAATGTAGGTGTGGCATGAACAAACCACTTTTCTGACATTAAATTATAGGTATTAATGGCTGCATCAATATCATCCATATGAATTCCAATCGCAACTCGCATTAACATATGCTGTGGTCGCTCAACTACTTTTCCATCTGCTCTTAACAGATAGGATCTTTCTAGCGTTTTGAATCCAAAATAATCAAAATTAAAATCTCTGCTATAAATTATAGCCTCATCAAGTTTTGCAGCATTTTTACGAATTACCTCATAAACATCCTTGGCAATCATTGAAGCATTTTCACCTGTTTTAGGATCATCATAAGTATAAAGTCTTTTCATGGTATTTGAAAAAGACTTACTAGTTACTTTGTGCAAATTAGAGATGGCAACTCTTGCAGCTAAAGTAGCATAATCAGGATGCTGTGTAGCCATAGTTGCTGCAGTTTCTGCAGCTAGATTGTCTAGTTCTTGTGTGGTTACACCATCATACAATCCGGAAATAACCTTTTTGGCTATTTCAATGGGTTCTACAAACCGTTGATCGAGACTATAGCAAAGTTTCTCAATCCTATGGGTGATTTTATCAAATTTAACGCTTTCTCTGCGTCCATCTCTTTTTATTACAAGCATACCTGAATTAAAAATTTTAGAGGTGAATGGTTGTTTTAACTAATTATAGCTGGTCTGAAAAGTTTGAAATCCTGATTAGTCCAGTTATTAAAATTTTATTTACTATTTTTTTTCTAAGAATATGAAGGGTTAAACAAAAAAATAAAAACAACAACTTAGTTAAAAAAATCAATCCTTTAATCTACTATTTTTTATACTAAATCTGGTCATTCTCATCAGTTTTTTTTGCCTTCGAATTTGGATCTTGTTCTATAGCTTTTGTAATCGTTTGAACTATCGAATCTAAAGATTCATTTTCATCAAACCGTAGCGGTTCTTTAAACTTAATATGCAATTTTGTTCCCCTTTTTCTGAAGAAAAGTCCCTTTTTATCAAATGCCCTTCTAAATCCATCGATTACTACAGGAACCACAATTGGATTGTAGTGTTTGATTAAATTAGCAGTACCTTTCCTTATAGGTGCATAAGGGCTGGTAGTACCTTGTGGAAAGTTTACCACCCAACCCTGACTTAAAGCTTTTTTAATTTTTTCGGGGGCACTTCTATCAGCAGCACGAGTAACATCTTTTCCCGAAGATCTCCACGATCTTTTTACAGTTACAGCACCAGTATATGAAAATATTTTAGGTATTAGACCACTTTCCTTCATCGTCTCTTCTGCTGCTACATAGTAAGTATTTACTCTGGGTATCAGCATGTATAGCGGTAAATTAATAGAGTTCTTAAACCGCCACTTTACGCTGCAAAACACATGGTAAAGTGCAATAACATCGGCATAGTAAGTTTGATGATTTGAGATAAATAGCACATTTTTCTTCGGAAGATCCTCCAAGTATTCTGTGCCTTCAATATTCAATTTATTGACAATGTTAAACCTGCTATAGGTGACAGTTGCCAGAAAGGCAATTAGCATTCGCTTAAAAATAAGCACATTGCCAAATGGATCTTTTTTGACCAGGCTTACTTTAAGCTTTTTCTTGTCAATAGGAAATTTATTGAATTTTATCACAATTTGCGGTTATAGCCCGAGCACTAATCTAAAACCAGTCAACAGACTGAGAACATCTCTACCAAAAGATATTAAATTATGGAATATTAAAAAAACAACTTCTTGTTTAATATTCCATAATTTAATTAGTAGAGTTTCTAGAATTCTTCGTCAAGAGAAAATTTCTGGGAGTCCTTATTATTTGTGTTGGTACTATTATTTACCCCTGCTTTTTGGTATTCCGCAACTCTTTTTTCAAAGAAGTTAGTTTTACCCTGAAGAGAAATCAACTCCATAAAATCAAATGGATTTTCTGAATTATAATACTTTTCATATCCCAAAGAAATCAATAACCTGTCAGCTACAAACTCTATATATTGAGACATTAATTCGGCATTCATTCCAATCAATTTCACAGGAATAGCATTTACGACAAAATCTTGCTCAATTGCCACTGCATTGGTGATAATTTCGTATACCCTTTCCTGACTTAATTTATTTTCCAAATATTTAGTGTAAAGCAGGCAGGCAAAATCACAATGCATTCCTTCATCTCTGGAGATTAATTCATTAGAGAAACTCAATCCAGGCATAAGCCCTCTCTTTTTAAGCCAGAAAATAGAACAAAAACTTCCTGAGAAAAAGATACCTTCAACAGCAGCAAAGGCAATTAATCTTTCAGCAAAGCTTTCACTTCCAATCCAGTTAAGGGCCCATTCCCCTTTTTGAGCAACACAAGGGATAGTTTCCAAGGCATTAAACATCTTGTCTTTCTCAACAGGATCTTTAATGTAGGTATCAATTAAAAGGGAATAAGTTTCGGAATGGATATTTTCCATCATGATTTGAAAGCCATAAAAACACTTAGCTTCTGGGAATTGAACTTCATCCATGAAATTTACCACAAGGTTCTCATTTACAATTCCATCACTAGCAGCAAAAAAACCGAGAACATGTTGAATGAAGTGTCTTTCCCCATCATTAAGTTTGGGCCAATCGGTAAGATCTTGTTGTAAGTCAATCTCCTCTGCAGTCCAAAAACTTGCTTCAGATTGCTTATACATCTTCCAAATGTCATGATGCTTTATTGGGAATAATACAAATCTATTTTTATTTTCTTCTAAAAGCTTTTCCGTTGGAGCAGTATTCATTTTTTTTCAGGCTAAGATTTAAAAATCTGATATAGGTTTTTCAAAAAAAGGACATAGAATTTAATCTATACTATCCATTTATGAGAAATACTATTATAATTAAGTCTGTTTCTTTCTTATTATCAAGTTGCCCTGGTTTTTAATTGTTTATATTAACTAGGTAGCTTAAAAATAAATGCTAGCAAATTTACCACAACTCACCGATAGTGAAATAAATCCACTTATATTATAAATAAGAACTGGAACTAAAAACCTAAAAATCTACGGAAAA
>JAHQVQ010000386.1 GCA_019634305.1 Flammeovirgaceae bacterium
AGAAATCCAATTTTTACTACAGGCTTCAAACACCTGACAGGTTGGGAAAAGCAGGCATTCATAAAATCGGACTAGGTGTACTCATTGGTCTGGAAGATTGGAGAACGGATTGTTTTTTTACAGCTATGCATCTGGATTATCTGGAAAGAAAATATTGGCAAACGAAATATTCTATCAGTTTTCCAAGGTTGCGTCCTTTTTCAGGTGGATTACCGCCAAAAGTGGAAATGAATGACAGAGAGCTTGTCCAACTGATTTGTGCCTACAGAATTTTTGATGAAGAAGTAGAATTATCCCTATCCACCAGAGAAACTGAAACTTTCAGGAATAATGTGATAAAACTGGGAATCACATCCATCAGTGCGGGATCCAAAACTAATCCGGGTGGATATGCTGTAGAACAAGAATCTTTGGAACAATTTGAAATTTCAGATGATAGAAGCCCTGAAACCATTGCACAAATGATTCGCAGCCAAGGTTATGAAGTAGTTTGGAAAGACTGGGATTTGGCTTATGATAAATTTGAAAAGATAGTTTAAATGTTCAATTTAACTCAATAGAAGCAAAGTAAATCTAATCTCCATTTTCCAAAAAAATGAAAACATCAAAAGACCTCAATATACCTGAAAACCTCCAGGAAATAATTTCTAAGGAAGAATACTGGGAAGACGACCAGTTTTTTCCTCTTAATATTAGTATAACTTATGGTTATGATGGAGATAAAAGTTATACCAGTTACCAGATCAGCTTTGAGCCAGAAGATGCTTTTGAAGAAATAAACAACATTATTCGGGAATTGAAAGGGGAGGTTAGCGGATATGAATGGGAAGTACTTATCAGGAAATATTTAGAACTTAAAGATCCTAAACTGGAAGAATATACTAACGGAGATTCTGAATGGGAAACTTGTGTGCTCTGGATCACTTCTGAAGATTTTTTCAGAAAATTATTGGACCATACCATTGAAGTGACCATTAATCACGCTTTGGCATATAAACTTTTGAGTTAAAAATCTATTCCTTTGAACCATTCCTGATAATTCGCCTTTCTCATTTTCTTAATTTTGTGATAAAAAATCAGACTTTTCAAAAAACTTAGCAATTAAAATACTAAATGCTAAGTTTTTCTTTTTTTTACCTCTTCAGGTCAGGCAACCATTTTTATCTTTCCTTCATTTAAATTCCAGTGGTTGTTAAAAATAGATTTTCATTTTTCTAATAAAATGAAAATTTTAAGAAAAAAACGAGATCTTCAGAAAGCTTTTTTCCTCTTTAAGAGTAAAAGGGTTTTAAAGTGGTGAATTGACAATTACTTTTGAATTGTTAGTTTAGTGAGACGTTAACAAAAACCTCTGCTTTTTAACATAATTTAAAATTTTCTTTGAATCTTTTATAAAAAGCATGCGTATATAAAGACATTTCATTTTCATATTTTTAAGACTAAGGCTCTGCTTTGTAAGTAGGGCTTTTTTAATTTATAACCTTATCTACTCCAACCTCTAATTTTAAAACAATATTTTTTATTTTAAGGATTATCTTCCAATCCCAAAATCCTGTAAATAAAATAAAAGCCTTTCAAGATAATGAAACCAGTTCTTGAAAAAATAGACCAGGGAAATGAAAGTTCATGTATGTATCGAAAAATTGATTTACCTTTTTTTGATGCGCCATGGCACTTTCATCCAGAATATGAACTGACTTTTATTACCGAAAGTATAGGTAAAAGATATGTAGGAGATAGTCTGGAATCCTTTGAGCCGGGAGACTTGGTCTTAATTGGACCAAATCTTCCTCATTATTGGCTCAATCCTGAAAATAAACTGGGAAGATCCAAATCTGTTGTAATACAATTTTTGGGTAATTTTCTCGGAAACGATTTTTTCGAAATTTCAGAAATGAGAAATATCACATCATTATTAAAGAAAAGCGAACGAGGAATTCTTTTTAATGATTTAAAATTAAGAGATGAAATTGGAGAATTGATGGGGAAACTAGAAGGTTTTTCAGGTTTAGAAAAATTATTTGGACTGTGAGAATTCTTGACAAATTATCACAGTCCAAAGATTTCAAATTTCTTTCTTCCCCAGGATTTAATGCTACTATCCAGACTGATTCCATAAAGCGAATAAATATTGCTTACAGGTATGTGATGGAAAATTTTAAGGATCAAATTAAGCTTGATGATATCTCTGAAGAAGTAAACATGACCAAAGAAGCATTCTGTCGGTATTTTAAAAGAAAAACTAACCGAACATTTATGGAATATGTTATCAGGTTTCGGATAGGTTATGCTTGCCGCCTTCTCATGGAAACACAATTAAATGTTTCGGAAATTGGCTATGAAAGTGGCTTCAATAATCTGGCAAACTTTAATCGCCAATTTGTGAAATTGAAAGGTCTAAGTCCAAAAGCCTACAGAAATCGATTTCTCGATTAGAGCAATATTTAGTGTGCACTATTTTTTATTTATCAGTAGCCAGCTTCTCTCCAACAGAAAATTCTAACCTCTGGTATAATGGTTTTCCATTTGGGGTAATTCCGTTCACTTCTACTTGGTAAGCCCCAATATCATCAGAAGAGTAAAATTCAATAGTAGCTTCACCCGATTTGCCAATTTTTACGGAAGGATTCCAATATAACAGATTTCTGAAATCCGGAACATGCTCTTCTAAACTATTATCATAATTTGGAGTATAAAACGTCCTAGAAGATTGCAAACCTGTATAAACCTTTTCCACAATATTGCCTGGAATAGGTGTGCCACCAAGATTTCCATCGTAAGAAATGAAGTTTATTACTCCTTCAAATTTTTGTTCCCCCAAATAATATGTTTTATCTACCACATCAATTTCTTCAATTTTCAGTGGACTTAAACTCAAAATATATTCATGGTCTTCAATGGGTACTCCATCGAGTAGTGTAAGTGCCGGGGAAATAAATGTGCCTTCCTCTTTCACCATGTAGAAATAATTCACTTTCTTTTTCCTTTTCACTATAACCGCCCTGATATATTCAATAAAGAGGTCATTCATGTCCTCAAAACGAGTGTATTTATCAAGGAAATATTTCGTTTCGGGTTTTCCATAAAAAGGAGGAATATCATCATTATTATTAGTATTAATGCCACTAACTCTTGTCTGATCTAGATAAATTTGTGAAATCTGGATATTGGTATTAGCATGCTCCAGAACTTCCTTTAAAGATTCTTCAATGCTATTCTTTAAATAGAAATCATCGTTGTTTACTTCATCAAAAGAGGAATATAGATCAACATCATCTACCTTTAAAGTATCACCCTCTCTCCAAAAAAATATGTCCTCACTATTGGTTATTCTGAAAGGTATTTCCTGATTAAATGTTCCATTATCGCCTACAATTAAAGGAGAAATGGTAGATGATTTCCCATAGAACCCTGTAAAATAGGTTTGACCAGGGTTAAGGTTTTTAATTTTCCCACTAATAATTGGAGCATGCAATTCCGGAGGATATTTCACTTTAAATTCCTGATTTCCAGTCAGGTTTTCCCAAGAAAAACGTCTCCAACCCTGGGTCATTAGTAATAAATCAATCTCACTTTTTTTCTCCACAATATTATCGCAATAATGTTCCGGGTTTCTAATGGTTCCTTTTATATCGGAAGTAAATAATAAACTGGAAATAATATTATCACTACTTTTTACTTCTCCATTAAATTTGTTATAAACTGCTACTGATAAATCACCTGAATTGGCTTGTAATTGCTGTAAATCCAATGTTAAATTTAATTTCACTTTTTCCCTATTTGCATAAATATCCTTATCTGTTGAAAGTTGGAGAGGCTCAGAATTTCCATTATAGTTAAAAACCAATCTTTCAGTGAGCGGTTGGTATTGATTATTGAGTAAAGTTATGGAAAGAATTCCATCAGGATAATTTTTCGTATCCAATTCCATGGGAAAGATTTTCTTTAAATCGGAGATTTTATCTGCCTTAAGCAATAGGCCTCTGGAATGTATCACCAAATACAGCCCATTCTCAACAATTCCAGATGTTTTCAAATTTATTGTCAATTGGGATTGGTGAATTTTAGCCGACATCACATGACCAGATATTTTCGGAGTTGGAAGGAAATACTTTTTAGCTGTTGACCTTGTGGTATCTGTTACGATTGTATAATTCTTCCCTTTTTCTGGCTTAAACTCGAAGGAAGAAAATCCTAATGCTGAAGTGGTAAATTGCGCAATCAGGCTAAGGGAATCATCCAGCACAAAACCTGTGATTGCCTTTCCATTTCCATATCCATCTGTTGCTTTTACTGCAATTTTACTTTCTAAATTTTCTACTAAATGTCCTCCCTCGGGGAAGAAATCAATAATAAGGTCACTAATTTTTTGTCCATCAATTATTTCCTTTATGGCAATAGGAGGGTTTACAATTGAAAAATTTTTAGTATAATATAACCCAGAATCAAAGTTCCTCATCCAAGAAGTATAAGCCCGCAATTGATAAGCTCCTGAGCCCAAATCAGGTGTGATTAAGAATTGTCCTTGTCCAACCCCATTTTTCATTCGAATTCTGGTTTGTTTCAATGCTGTTCCCTCATTATTCAGGATTTCAATATTTAATACTTTTGAATAAACAGTGGGAAGATGAGTTGCAGCATCTACACAATACGCCTTGAGCCACATGGTTTCCCCGGTCATGTAAAGTGGTTTATCAGTATGAATGAAAACTTTCTCCTGATAAACTTCCGATACACCATTTTCAAATTGATTGATCAAATCATTTACAGTACCAGAAGACTGGGCAAAGCTAAGGTTTGCACCAAATAGTAGTCCTGACAGAATAAATACTGGGATTAATATTTTCAATTTATCTGAATTAATATTTTTCATTTTCACTTTAGGTAATCATTTAAAAAGGAATGAACCTACTCCCAAAAATCAGGTTTCTCTAAATATCCACCTTTTGACACACAATCGGAACATCTGGAATTACTTATTAAATATCCAGCTACTCCCGGACCCAAATCAGAGTATAAAAATTCCCAGAAAATTCCTCCAAATCCGAGGGCATCAAAAACTTCTTTATCTGTTTCAGCCTGATCTCCTCCTTTCATAATAGTATCCAATTCACACCTTATGGGAAAAACAATCCCAATAGGTACATCTTTTCTAGGCACATAAACTCTTTCAGAAACTACCCCATTGGCAGAAAAATAGCCTAATACCGGAGTATTTGGGTTTGTAATATTTTTAACATTCCCAATTACCCTTGCTGGTTGTTTATCATATAAACTTCCCAAAGCTTCATTGGATTCTTGTAAATTTTTCCAAAACAGATACTCCTCCTCTTCCATAACATATTGTCTTACCAAAAGACTGTATTTTCTGGAAAGTCGTTCAAAATCATTATTTACAAATGGAATTTTGTGTTGGGAAATTACATTTTCAGAAAGATTTTGAGATGTATTCAGATTAATAGTTTGAGATATATCGTCCTGATAACAAAGGTTTTTGGGTTGCTCCAGCAATTCAGTTTCATCATTACCCAGATATTCGTAAAAAGCAGCATAGTTAACCCCAATTTCCCAAGCTTCTTCCCATTCCCATCTGTAATATCGAGCACCATCTACCTCTCCATGGGTATCTACAAAAAACTGAATCCCAGGAATGTTTATATCTTTATCAGTAGTTCCTTTAATTTCCTTTCGGAAATAAATACTATCTATTGGAGGAGAAGCACTTAATAACTGCCAATCGGATTGATATTGCTCTTCATTGTAAAAAAAGTTTAACCTGTAGCTTTTTCCTGGTTCTCCATTCAAATCACCATCATTGGTTTCAAAAATTCCTGTTTCAACTTCTTTCAGAGCAATCGTTTTACCATTTTCTTCCTCTATGGACACTTCTATACCTGAAACATAGGCAATTTCCTCTGTTTCTAAATTGGTACTTTTCGAAAAAATCACCCTATATGGCCCTTCTGAATCAGTAATGGCACCTTCTACCACCAGAATCTCTGAGGCAGATTCGGGCAAATCCGGATTAAATGGCTCAACACAACTGTACAAGCCAATAATCGAGATGATACTAATATAAATTATAAATCTTTTCACTTTAATTAATATTAAAAGTTTATGGTGAATTACCGGTAATGGAAATTATAAGTGATCGTAGGAATAGGGTTAGCAAAAACTGATAACTGGTAGCCATTAATATTTCCACCTTCACTTAAAAAGTAAACTGAATAAGCATTTGACCTGCCTGTAAGGTTATAAACCGAAAAGGACCAGGAACCATGCACTCTCTTTTTAACTTTGTGATTTCCTTCAAAATTTACAGCTAAATCCATTCGGAAATAATCGGGAACTCTATATTGATTTCTTTCTGTATAAAGTAATATCGGTTGATTATTAAATGTATATTTTGATGCTGGAAAAGTGGCTGGTCTACCGGTACTATAGTTAATATTCAGTGATAGATTAACTCTTCTATTAAATTTATAATTGGAAATAATTACCAGGTTGTGCGGCTTATCAAAATTGGATGGATAAAATTCACCCTGATTAATTTGTTCAACAGGGTAAGCACCATTGGCTTGTACAAAGGACCTTGCATAAGTGTAACTTAACCAGCCGCTTACTTTGCCAATATCTCTTTTGATCATAAACTCTACACCGTAGGCTTTTCCTTCCGAGTTGATGACATCTGTTTCCAGCACTTCATTAAGCAACAAACTTGCTCCATCTTTATATTCTAATACATTTTGGATTTGCTTATAATATCCTTCTAATGAGATTTCAATTCCTTTTCCAAAAACTGTTTTGTAAAGTCCTAATGAAACCTGATCTCCAATTTGTGGACGAATATGAGCATTACTCAATCTCCAAGTATCTGTAGGCGATATGGAGACACTATTAGAAAGCATATGGATATATTGTCTGGTTCTGTCATAACTGAATTTTACAGAGAGATCATCTTTCAGTTTTTGTCTGGCCGAGAAACGATACTCTGGACCCGCATAGGTCTTTATCATTTCTCCTTTCGAATAATTCAGCGTATCTGCAATGAATTCTGGTTCTAGTGGACTTCCCGGCTGATAAACATAAGATTTTCCAGGACCAATTAAATTAAACATGGAAAGTCTGATCCCGGCATAAATACTCAAACGCGGATTGACCTCAAACTCATTCCCAAAATATATGGCACTTTCCAGTCCATTTTCTCTATCCAGTAAAACCTCGGTTACTAAAGACGAATCACCTAATGCCCTACCCTGACCCGGATTAAGGTTATACAAGGTAGAAGTAATTCCCATTCTAAAGTTATTCTTTGAATTGGGGAAATAATTTACTTCCGATTTGAAATTGGTGTGATTGATTTCATAATCCATTTCAAAAGCATTTATTGGAACCTGATCGGAAGTAAGGTTATAGGAATAATTAGCATAGGAACCTGAGGTAACCAAATATAGTTTATTGTTGAAATTATGCCTCCATTGAATTGCAGCATTGCTATTGTAATATTGATAAACTGAATCTGAATTTAAACTGAAATTATCCCTGCTATGATAACCCGAAAGGATCAGAGTATTTTTTTCATCCAGTTTAAAATTGAATTTGGTTATGAAATCGGAAAATGAGGCCTGACTATTCCTCAAATTGGGATCATCCAAAAGAGAGAAGATATAGTCGGAATAAGTACTTCTAACTCCTAGTACAAAGGAACTGGTATCTTTTTTTAGTGGACCTTCAATAGTTACTTTTCCAGTAATTGGGCTAATCCCTCCTTTTATAGAAAAATCTTTTTTATTTCCATCCCTTAAGGCGACATCAAATACAGAAGAAATTCTTCCACCATAATTTGCCTGAATACCACTTTTATAAAGATTTGCACTGGAAATTACCTCTGGATTGAAAGCTGAAAAGAAGCCGAACAAGTGGTTGGTATTATAAATAGGTACATCATTTATTAAAATAAGGTTCTGATCAGTGCCACCACCTCTGACATTAAACCCTGAAGCTCCCTCTCCTACGGTTTGTACTCCAGGTAAAGTAAGCGCAATTTTCATGATATCCGCCTCTCCCATTAC
>JAHQVQ010000387.1 GCA_019634305.1 Flammeovirgaceae bacterium
AAAAAGTACAGTAGTCAAAACCTTAGGCTTTCAAAAAAACAACAAACAAATAATCTCCTATTAAAAGTCAGATCTACCTACAAAAATTTTATTTACAAGAGCAGAATCAGCAAAATAAGTTTCAGGGTTTTGAGAAGAATGTATAACCCAATTATATGTAGGGTGAGCAAATGCTTTTAAAACTACAATGGTTTCCTCTTTGGCATTCATAGTTAGTTGAAACACATTACCTTTCAGGTCGTAGGTGTTTATATCATCTACAAAATTTCTACTATTGGCATTACTCACATTTCTTAATAAATTAGCAACTGTAGTCGAATCTGCAGTCTCACTTCCAATGCTCCAATAGTTATCCATTTTTGTTAGTATATATGATGAATCCATAGGATAAGTAAATGATAGAGATGTTACGGAATCTTTAATTACTTTAATTACTTTGTCATTTCTAAATGCAGCTGTTGTACTTGGAAAGGACATTCCCAAGAAATTATCGATAGTATAAACCTCCTCATCCTCAAATAAGCGGACATAGGTAAGAAACTGTTGGCGCTGTTTATTCTTCATACCAAATCGACCCAAAACAATGTCAAGTTTTTTTTCATTACCCTCATAAACCTCTACCCTTGTTCCCGCTGAATCTACTTGAAAGTCTTTCCATTTTTCCGGTTTTCTTGCTGCCACCTTCCCTGGTTTTAATCTCAATAATTCTCCCATAGCATTTTGGACAATATTGACCATGGCTTCAGCTTTTTTTCCTTCTTTTAAATTTACAATCCATGCATTTCCAGACTTATTTAATTCCACTTTTTCATCTGGCTTATTGATAAGGATTTTTGAAACTTTTGTAGAATCAAATTCAACTAAAACCTCTCTAAAAGATTTACTTCTTGTTTTGCCCCCGAATAGCTGTATTCCTACATAAGTCAAAATTAAAATGAATAATAAACCAAACAGCTTTACATTCGAATTTCCCCTAAACATTTCCTTTTATATTTAAAATTCGACTATTAATTTTAGTATCTTTTTTCCTACTTTATTGTTAATTAATAATTTCCCTCAATCCAATTCTGCCTTTTTCTATTATTTCTATGTCGTCTGTAGAAACCAACTCCCAGAATCAAAAATATTGGAGCAAAAACATTTGCGTATTTTATCATGGTTTTAGTGCTATCTTCTACAGGATCAAGCGGTCTTGAAGTAATTCCTTTTGTTCTCAATTCTATTAACCCGGTATCATCCGAAAGCCAATCAATAGCGTTTGATGCAAAATTGGCATTGTCTTCATTAACTTGCTGAGGAGGCTGCCCAGGCTGAGTAGCTTCTCCATTTACTGCAAAAGATCCATTAGCTACTATTACCATTTTTGAGCTCACAGTTCCTTCAATCGGCCCACTTAAGGCAATGGCTATGTTTTGTTCAGGTTCAGTAAAATCACTTTCTGTCCATTCCTTATTAATATCTAATAAAACCGGAGGATTCAAAGTACCCGATTGCTTGGAACTTCTAGCTAAAACTTCAAATTCCACTTGAGAAGAATCACCTCTATAAGTAATTGGATAAGCAAAAGGCATAATTACTGCCTCCAAACCTTTGGTTATAGGATGCTTTGAAAAATTACTTAAAATGGGCAAAAAGGGAAATTCCACCTGTGCATTTACCATAATTGGTCCAAGCCTTTGGGGAACCTGCACACTACCGCAATTAGCATCCACAATAAATTGATCCTTCAATATAACTTCTTTTTCTTCAAGCCATTTTTTCAATCCAATATCAGGATTGGTATTAAAGTATTGTGTATTCAATTGATCGTTCATATTACTATAAGCAATAAACAATCCTCCTCCACTTCCTAAGTATTTATCCAATTTGGTAAAATGATTAGCTGGAATGGTATCCTTAGGGTTGATTAATGCCAATGCCTTATAATAAGTGGGAATATTGGCAGTATCTGTTATCATATATGGTTCAACATCATACAAAACTGATAATTGTTTAACTACCTGAGCTGATGCATTAATTGTTGGCTCTCCATGACCCTGAATAAAGGCGACCTTTGGTTTATCAGATACTGCAATTCTTTTTATGGCAGTGGTCAAATCATATTCCATTCCCACATCAGGACGAATAAAAGGGATTACTTCTTTTTCCTCTCCAATTTCTACAGTTGCACCTAGGTAAGCCCTCATCTGTTTCACTTGATCTCTTTCCTGCAAGTTCACCATTAAAGGGGCAATGCCTTCCTGCTGTGCTTCCTGTTCTAGTTCTTCGCTTTCATTAGGATTGATAAAATCAAAATAAATATTACCACCTGACCGGTTTTCATATTCAATTAATTGATCCAGAAAATCCTGTCTGATATTTTGATACTGAGTGGGTAAGCCATCAGTAAAGTAGGCTTTTATCGTCACCACATCATCTAACCCTTCTAAAACATCCAAAGTAGCTTCACTTAAAGTGTATCTTTTATCGGCTGTAAAATCCAACCTGAAATAGGCCTTATTGGAAATAAGGTTAAGCACCAAAACAATACCGAGAATGATGATTATTTGTATAAATACTTTTTGCTTTTTCATAATTAAAGCGTAATGCTTTTAACATTCTAAAATTCTTTCAAAGTTTCTAAACTAAAGGGTGAAAAGTCGATATTCTAATCCTTCCAATTCCTTTTAGATAATACCGCCTGGGCAAATAATAAACCTATAAAGATTATAGAACCAAAATAGATGATATCTCTTGAATCAATTACTCCTCTCGATAAAGATTCGTAATGCGAGCTAAAGCCCAAATAATTAAACACTTGGCCAAGTGTTCCTCGAAATGAATTGCTTATTACATCAAAGATAAAATGAAAAAGAATACTGATTAAAAGGGCTACTAAAATAGCCACAATCTGATTATTGGAAATACTACTAGCAAAAATACCAATACTTATATAGGAGGCGCTGAGTAAGACTAAACCAAAATATCCTCCTAAAACTGCTCCATGATCTATATCTCCCAACATACTGAGTGTAATGTAATAGGGCAACGTACATGCCAGGGATATTAAAATTAAAATCAAACAGGATAGAAATTTCCCTAAGACAATTTCCCAATCGGTAATGGCTTTGGTGCTCAATAATTCTATTGTTCCAGCCTTTTTCTCTTCTGCCAAAACCCGCATAGTAATGGTAGGTATAAAAAGAAATAAGGCCCAATAAGCTATAAAACCAAAAAAGAATTGCAGATTAGCCTGATTAACCAAAAAAATTGGCCGAACAAAAAACCAAGTAAATATTCCGCTTAATCCCAGAAATAAAATAATGAGCACATACGCTATTAATGAATCAAAATAAGCGCCTAATTCCCTTTTGGCGATTACCCAAGTACTTTTCATTTCAATTATTTTTAATTCTTTTTTCTTAATTTACGGTTAACTCCCTAAATACATCCTCCAGTCTTGTTTCAATACCCGTCATTTCTAATAAATACCATTTTTGACCTACACATAAATCGAATACAGCCTTTCGTGATGAAAAGTCTGACTTACTTTGAATCAGATAAAAATCTGGTTTTTCATTCATAGACTGTACCGTTTCCACTGTTGGTAACTTTTGTAGTGCCTTTTTCACCACTTCTTTATCGCTAGCCTCTATTTGGACGGTTAGCAGTTCTTTTCCCTGCACCTGATGTCGGAGAGTTTCGGAAGTTCCATCAGCAACGATTTCCCCTTTGTTTATAATTAATATCCGATCGCAGGTAGCTTCTACTTCAGACAAAATATGAGAACTAAGAATGACGGTTTTTTCCGTTCCCAGCTTTTTAATCAACCTCCTTATTTCAATAATTTGGTTGGGATCAAGGCCAGTGGTTGGTTCATCAAGTATTAATACCTCCGGATCATGAATCATTGCTTGAGCCAACCCAACACGTTGTCTGTATCCTTTAGAAAGTTCTTGTATTTTCTTATGTCTTTCAGGGTTAAGACCACAAAGATCAATCATCTCCCTAATCCGAGGAGGAATTTTTGATTTTTCAACTCCCTGGATTTCAGCACTAAATTTCAGGTAATCAATAATGGCCATCTCCGTATAAAGAGGATTATTTTCTGGTAGATAGCCTATTTTTTTTTTAATCCCTTCAGGATCATTTTCATTGGTTAATCCATCAAGCTTTACAATTCCAGAGGAAGGTGCCATATAGCAGGTAATCATTTTCATAGTGGTACTTTTACCTGCACCATTTGGACCAAGAAAGCCCACTACCTCTCCAGTTTTTATTTCAAATGAAATATTGTCAACAGCTTTTTGGGAACCATATTTTTTAGTTAGGTGCTCAACGACTATTGCCATAAAAAAATCTTTTGTTTTGCCCGCAATTTTAACTTTTGTTATATTAATAGTCAAGAAAGACTATTATTAAAAAATGTTAAAAAACATGGATAAATACCATACGTTTTGATAGATATCGGACTAAAAGGAGATATAAACACACTTTTAGTATAAAATTTCAACAAAAATTGAATCATTTATCATTTAAAAAATTTTGAACAAAAATTCTACTTCCCAAACAGAAAAACTTCCCTTCAGTAAAGAACACTTCCACTTCATTTTTTTTCCACTTATATTTATAGCCAACAGCGGAATATTCCCAATATTTTAGTCGATACAATTACTTAGCAAAATTTTTAATGAACAATCTAACCGAATTTGAATCAAATAATATTATCAATCAATTACCAATAACTCTACAGGATAGGCTTTTGGAATTACCTGAAAGTGGTCAGAAAGAATTTTTATTTGAATTTAGTACAAAAAAGAAATCACTTATTTTGGCCTATATTTTTCATATAATGATTGGAGCTGCCTATGGTTATAGGGGAAAATGGTTTACACAAATCATTTTCTGGTTGACTATAGGCGGATTAGGATTTTGGACAATGATAGATTTTTTTCGGCTTCCTGGATTAGTTAGAAAGCAAAACTATGGTATTGCTAAAGAGCAGTTGGGGAGACTTTTTGTGAAGTATGGATTAAGAACAGTCAAAAAAGGTAAAGCCAAACCAATATTAGCCAATGAACCCAGAAAACTTAAGATTAACTATGACCCTTCCAATTTAAAAGTAAATAACCTTAAAACAGGGTTTATGCTTGATTTTGATTTAAAAACATGGAAAGTTATAACTGAAAAACAATACGACTGGGAAAATGGCTTAACAGAAAGAAGCTTTGTATTATCAGGACAAAGCCATGATAGATCGGTGATCCACCTTGTCAAAGAAGAAGGTAATTATTTAATCATTGCTGGAAAACCAATAAATATTTATGCGATAGATGAAAATTTAGAATCAGATATTTTCAAATATAAGCGTCCTTCCAATGCCCTGGTTTTTCAAGAGAAAAGATATTATAGAGAGTATCAAAAACAGGGCTTTGAATTTAATCTTTCCAATAAATCTATTGGAAAGAAAATTACTTCTTGGGAATATTTTGATGAATCAAGAAGAAACTTCATTAGAATCGACCAAATCGGAGCCAACGAATTTAAGGGATTTGCCGGAAGCCTTAAATCTTCAACTGA
Organism: Flammeovirgaceae bacterium; assembly: GCA_019634305.1. Taxonomy (GTDB): domain Bacteria; phylum Bacteroidota; class Bacteroidia; order Cytophagales; family Flammeovirgaceae; genus Flexithrix. The sequence goes on from JAHQVQ010000387.1 coordinate 5,560, forward strand.
ATTTTCCGATATACTTCCAGTGCATTAAGCCTCAATTGTTTTCAAAATTCTACACTATTTGTGGAACTTCTCTACAGGGTGAGAGCCAAAACCACATTAAACCCTTAGTGAGTCGCTATTTTTGGGCTTTTAGAGCCCTTTTGGCATTTGGCATAAATTTTAAATAATAATAAGTATATCGATTTAAGGTAGGTAGTATAAACAGAATAAAAAAAGCCCTTGCTTTTAGCACGGGTTTTTTTATGTATATGCATTATTGTAAAAATTTGATAATCAGTATATTACCAGTTACACTTTTAAATCTGCAATACGACTTAGCAACAGGTATGATGTATAAAAAGGGCTTTTTCCCTGGCTACAGGAAGTCTGTACTGAAAACTTATGGTGATGACTTACAAAAAAGGTGGGTTGTCGAATATTGGGTTCATTCTGAAGAGCATAAAAAACTTATTCGAAAACAAATTTTCATTTCCTCAAAAAAATATCCATCAGCAGGAGAACGTAACGCTTATGCTGATAGAACTATCACAGAAATAAATATAAAGCTTCAAAATGGGGCTTTTTTTGGAAGAAATGAAAATGAACTGGATTTACATAAGGCTATTTTCAATTTTATTGATCACAAAAAGAAAAATATAATAGATATACAGGCTTATGAACAATTGCTTTATAAAATCTTTCTTTCATTTTTCTCTAAAAATGAAACCCAATTAAAATTTACTAATTTTACCCGTTCTGATATAGTCATTTTTATAGATGAATGCCAGCGTAAATTTGATTTGGGAAATAGTACCAGGAACTTTAAAAGGAATATGATTTATAATTATTTTGAATTCTATGTTGACTAGGAAATTATTGAAAGTAATCCTGTACAAAGTGTAAAAAAAATAAAAACCACCCAACCCATTAAAAATTTCCCTTTTCTAGATACTGAAGTCGGTGACATTTTCAAGTATTAAAAAAGCATGATTTTGAAGTTTACTTGACTGCATGTTTTGTCTATTATTGCTTCATTAGACCCAAAGAAGTAAGGTTTTTAAAAATTGCTGATATAGATCTGGATAATGGTAAAATCCGTATAGGTTCTAACATTGCAAAGGTTTCCAAAACTAATTTTGTTTTGATACCAAAAGCCTTTAAAGTTATTCTGAAAGAATCTGGATTTCTAAATAATCCTAGTTATCATTATATTTTCCGAAACAAGAAAAAGAAGGGAGAACCGCCTTATGGCAAATCGAATATTCAAAAACGATTTAGAGCAATACTCAATAAATTAGGGTACGATCATAATTATAGTATGTACAGTTTCAAGCATACTGGATGCTGTAAATTGTACAGGGTTACGAAAGACATCAAACTGGTTTCCCGACAATGCAGGCACACCAACATTTCCACTACAGATGTTTACTTGAGAGAATTAGGAATTTACACTGAAGCCACTGATTTGGATGGTTTTGTATAAAGTCACTTCTTACTCTCCCTCAGCAGCTGCTTGATTTCAGAAATATCTCTTTGCATGTATTTTAAATCTACCTGCATGGGTTTGAATTCCTGTTCGGCATCTTTGAACGTAAATTGGTTTTCCTCCAGGGTTTTAATTTTTGCTTCTGCATTGGAGAGCCTGGCAATGGTGGTGAAATAAAATCCCAAGGCAATGATAAATCCTGTTAAAAACGTGGGGACTGCCCAGGTGTAAATCTTGTTGATTAAATCAATATTTACCTGGGGCTTCATTTCAATAGTTTCTGATTTTTGCATTTTTTGTAAGCTGGTCTTCTAATTTTAATGTATTTAAATAGACTTCTTTTTCCCTTTCAAAAGCATTAAGTAGTAATTCAAAATTAACCGTGTATTATTTTGCTGTAAAAGACTAATAGAGAGATTACTAAGTACCAGTACTATTTTATATTGAGTACTTTTATCTCATTATCAAAAAGTTGTGGCACTTATTAAGTATATTTAATTCTGTACATCTATTTATTTCTCGGAAATAATAGTATCTGGCATGGAACACGGGTGCTTAATATCTTTTCTTGATCCGGTGATTTCTTTGATCATCAGCCTGGATATTTCCAGGGATTCCTAGTTATTATTTTGACTTACTGCAGTGATCACATTATTGGAGGAAGTAGTATTTGCCACTGGCAAGGGTTCTCCTGTTGACTTTTGTTCTTCAGTACTTTCATTTTCAGTTGATGGATTGGAAATCTTTCCAGCCCAAAATTTTCATTTGATCCTAATAAATCAATCTGATTTCCAGCTCCAAAATCATAGCCTAATTGAAATGCCGCTGCAGCATTTTTGCCCAGGTTAGCAGAAAGCTTATCATAACCAGATTTGATTTTAGCCGGATCCAAATTAAAGATTCCTTCAATCACTTCAGAAATGCCATCCTTTGCTTCCAGCAGAGTTCTTTTGATATCAGCAAAAACACTTTTGAAAGTACTGCCCAAAGCATGAATTCCACCTCATACAATCTCCACATTATTGTAAAGGGAA
>JAHQVQ010000388.1 GCA_019634305.1 Flammeovirgaceae bacterium
AAAAAAGCATAGTCTCTTTTCAACAATTCAGAGTATTACCACTGCAACTTATAAAAGAATAATTAAAATGAAAATCGGAGCAGATCTAGGCGGAACCAACTTACGAGCTTGTTTGATGAATGATCAACAGATCATTAAAAGCAATAAAGTGCCTTTAAAGAACAAGGATAATCTTGATAGTACCATTCAGCAAATAATCAACCTTATCAAAACCATTTATGGAGAGAATGTTTCTGGAATTGGTATTGGAGTTCCATCTGTGGTAGATACTGAAAAGGGTATTGTCTATGATGCTGTAAATATTCCTTCCTGGAAAGAAGTTTTACTAAAGGATATTCTTGAAAATGAATTCCATATTCCTGTATATATTAATAATGATGTAAACTGTTTTGTACTTGGTGAAAAGTGTTTCGGAGTTGGAAAGCATTATAAAAATATAGTAGGAATAACTATAGGAACTGGCATTGGGGCTGGTATAATCCTGAATAATAAATTGTATAGTGGAACCAACTGCGGAGCTGGAGAATTGGGCTATTTGCCTTACCTCAATTACGATCTGGAATATTACTGTAGTTCCAATTTTTTTGATAAAGAATACCAAACTACCGCTTATAATTTATTTCTAAAAGCAGAACAAAATGATACAGCAGCTCTTACCATATGGAATGAATTTGGGAATCATTTAGGAGTTGCCCTCAGATCAGTAATGTATGCATATGATCCGGAAATAATTATTCTCGGAGGATCAATATCTGGTGCTTTTAAATATTTTGAAGCATCAATGTACGAAGCCTTAAAAGATACCCATTTCCCAAAATCTTTAGAAAAGCTAAAAATCTGTGTTTCTGAGATGGATAATGTTTCTATGTTAGGAGCAGCTTCTTTAGTTGATCAGTCCAATTAAGTGATTGTTCGAAAGTTATCTAGTGCCACAGATATTAAATAAGTTGCATTAGTTTGGTATTGATAATCAGCTTATTATCCTACTAATATACCTCATTTATTTTGTTCTAGTCGCACTAGTATTTTTTAGCCACAAGTACTTAAATCATTATTTTTCAATAAAAAAGCTACAATTTTCAATGAAAAGAAATTACCTGATTGTTTTCTTAATCCTCCTTACTTTTTTCGTAATCTCCTTCCTGACCAATATTCTGGGGGCTTTAAATCCTAACGTTTCTGCAAGTTACACCTTAACAGAGACAATGGCTGGATTTCTGCCATTTGCTTTTTTTATTGCTTATGGAATAATGTCCATTCCATCAGGATTTCTTTTAGAGAAATTGGGGGAGAAAAAAATGATGATTATAGCTTTTTTCCTGGCATTTATTGGAGCTCTTTTGTTTGCTCATTTTCCTAAATTCAATATCTATGTCATTTCACTTTTTACCATTGGAGCTGGTATGGCTACATTACAGGTAGTCATCAACCCTTTATTGAGGGTCTCTGGCGGTGAAGAAAATTTTGCATTTAATTCTGTTTTAGCCCAACTTATTTTTGGTCTGGCTTCTTTTATCAGCCCGCAGATGTATACTTATTTGGTAACTAATCTTGATAAGGGCAATATAGAAAAACCTTTTATTGGATTATTGTCCAGCCTTGTACCACATGATTTATCATGGGTATCTGTTTACTGGGCATTTGGCTTACTGAGCTTTTTAATGATTGTAGTCATTCTATTTATCAAATTTCCTAAAGTAGAGTTACAGGAAGATGAAAAAGTGGGTTCAAAAGAAAGTTATTTGGAGTTGTTCAAAAACAAATACGTGATTCTGTATTTTCTTGGAATATTTGCTTACGTAGGCACTGAGCAGGGAATTTCTTATTGGATGTCAAAATTCCTAAGCAACTACCATGGGTTTGATGCTGATACGGTTGGGGCGGATGCTGTTTCTTATTTCTGGGGTTTGATGACTATTGGAGGTATTCTGGGACTTGTATTGGTGAAGCTTTTTGATAGTAAGTTGGTGCTCCGATGGTTTACCATTCTTGCTATTTTAAGTGTAATGGCCGGTCTTTCTGCCGGACCAAATATGGCACTTTGGGCCTTACCAATTTCAGGGTTTTTCCTTTCAGTGATGTATCCAGTTATTGTTTCACTAGGACTAAATTCTGTTGCCAAACACCATGGTTCTTTTGCAGGTATTCTAATGACAGGAATTGCCGGAGGGGCAGTGGTTCAAATCCTAATTGGCGGATTAAGTGATATCTTTTCATTGAAAATTGGAATGCTATTCATTTTTATCACTCTTGGTTATATCCTGAGCATTACTTTCTGGGCAAAACCGCTGGTAAACAATAAAACCGTTAAGAGCTTTAAAGATTTATTTACTTCTGAAAGTTAGGTGTTTAGCCTAAAATATGGAGTAATATCAGAAGCTCTTGCTGAAATTATAGTCCATGAGTTTTTCAACTTTATCCAATGTCTATTCTAAATAATTTCAACATCACAAATCAATGAATTACAAACAAATCACATTCAATATTTCCAAGAAAACTTATTTGGTATTTGCTGTTGGATTGCTCTCTTTAATGAGTTCATGCTCCAAAATTTCTACTGTTAATATAAATGAAACTATACTTACAGATGGATGGCAAATTATTTCTGCAGCAGAAATAACTGCTCAAGGAAAAGAACTTACTTCAGGAGCAGCTACTACTGGAGATTGGATCCAAACCAAAGTACCTACCACTGTAATGGGTGCTTTGACTGATGCGGGAGTTTATGGAGATGTTTTTTTTGGTGATAATCTTGCTAAAATTCCAACTGAGCCATTTGAAAACCCATGGTGGTTTAAAAAAGAATTTCACATAGAAAATTTCGAATCTGCTCAGGAAGAATTAAGACTTTTTATAGATGGGATAAATTACCGGGCCAATATCTGGCTAAACGGGCAACAGATTGCTTCCCAAGATTCACTTTTTGGCGCTTTCAGACAGTTTGATATTGATATCACTGAGCTGGTAAAAGCCCACAATATGCTGGCTTTTGAAATAATTCCTCCAAAAACAAGAGATTTTTATATGGGATTTGTAGACTGGGCACCTACTCCTCCAGATAAATACATGGGTATTTATAGAGAAGTCCGTTTGAAAAGGACTGGAAAAGTGGCTTTAGATTTCCCATTTGTTCAAACTGATGTCAATACAGAAACCTTAAAAGAAGCCAAACTTAGTATTGGAGGGGAACTCACCAATTTTGCGAAAGAACCAAAAGAAATCACGATCAAGGCTGAGATAGAAAATACCAGTATATCTAAAAATATTAGCCTGCAGCCAAATGAACAAAGGGAGTTTTCCCTTACTTCGGAAGAATTCAAAGCACTAATTTTCCAGAATCCAAGACTTTGGTGGCCTAATGGTTTGGGTGATCCCAATATGTATGAACTTAATTTAAAAGTATATGAGGGTAACACACAGATAGATGAACAAAAGGTAAATTTCGGAATTAGATCTTTTGAGACCTATCTTAATGAAAAAGGTGTACGAGCCTACAAGGTAAATGGCCGGGATGTTCTCCAGAAAAGTGGGGGTTGGGTAGATGATCTTTTCCTCAGGTACATGCCAGAGAAAGATGCTGCTCAGATCAGGTATGTGAAAGAAATGAATATGAATGCGCTAAGGTTTGAAGGAGTTTGGGGAAACAATCATCATATTTATGATTTATGTGATCAAAATGGAATTTTGCTAATGGTGGGTTGGAGTTGTCAGTGGGAATGGCCTGATTATCTTGGATTAGACCTTGTTATTGCAGAAGGTGATGAGAATTTATCTATTGCGGAAGGTACGGAAATTTATGGAGTAAAAATTACGGAGGAAGAAGAAATACTGCTTTCCAATTATTTTAAAGATCAGGTAAAATGGCTAAGAAATCACCCAAGTATATACTGCTGGGCAGTTGGCAGTGATGCTATGCCTAAGCCTAGTTTGGAAAAAAGATACCAGAAGACCCTTGATGAACTTGATCCGAACCGATCTCTACTTGTTTCTGCGGGGGAATTTAATAGTACATTATCTGGTGCTTCGGGAATGAAAATGAATGGGCCTTATGAATATGTACCACCTGTTTACTGGTATGAAGATACAAAACTGGGAGGTGCTTTTGGTTATAATTCTGAAACAGGACCTGGTCCACAGATTCCCCCGATTGAAAGTATAAAGAAAATGATTCCTGAAGAAAAATTATGGCCAGCCATGAATGATACATGGAACTATCATTCTGGAAGGAAGGATTTTAATTCAGTGGCTGTTTATATGAAAGCCTTGGACAACAAATACGGGAAGCCTGAAAATCTTGAAGAACTGGCACTTAAAGCTCAAATGATGAATTATGAAGCCATGCGACCAATGTTTGAGGCATTCGTGGTCAATCGGGATGTGGCTACAGGTGTGGTACAGTGGATGCTCAATTCTCCATGGCCAGAATTTTACTGGCAATTGTATGATTATTACCTGATGCCTACCGGAGCTTATTTTGGAACACAGAAGGCAGGACAAGCAGCCACACTAATTTATAATTATAATACCAACCAAATTTTCGCAAGTAATAATGCCATGAATGGTATAGAAAATTATCAGGCAGAGATCAGATTGTATGATGTCAATTCTAAGTTGGTATTTCAGAAAAACAAAAATATTTCCCTTGGTGAAAATGAGTATAAATCATTACTTACTTTACCAGAATTAAAAGGTAAAAAAGAAGTGTATTTCCTTGATCTTAAATTTAAAAATGCTTCGGGTGAGCTGGTAACTGATAATTTTTACTGGTTGGCCACTCAAAAAGATCAAATGGACTGGGATCAGCATTTCTGGTTTTATACTCCCCAGAAACAATATGCTGATTTTACAAAAATCAATACCTTGAAAAAGGTTGCCATTACGGCAGAAAATGAAATTGTAAAACAGGGAGATGAATGGGAAGTGAATATTACCTTGAATAATCCATCAGAAAATCTTGCATTTTTTCTGGAATTAAATACTGTAAAAAAATCTGATGAATCTTCTATTTTACCAATTTTCTGGAGTGATAACTATATTTCAATTCCTCCTGGAGAAAGCAAAACCATTAACCTAAAGTTTTATGGAAAAGACCTTAATAATGATGAACTTCAGATCAATATTCAAGGCATAAATCTGGAAAGTAAGTTGAAGATTTAGGGAACCATAAAAAACCATGAGGGGATAAATACTTAAAGATTTTCTTCATTTTAAATGCTTAAATTGGGGGGAGAGCAGTACGAAAAACCTGTTGTTTTTCAAAGAAATTGCTCAATCCTAATAAAGCCTTTCGCTTGGTGTTTTTCTCTATCAATTATGGTTACATTTAAAGCGTACTCTGTGAATCACCTCCAGATATGAAGCTTTTGGGAAATAAATGAGAAAATTAAATTAGCATATATTCTGAGTTTCTTTTTCTGCCCTGAAAACTTAGTTTTTTGTTAACATTGACTTAATTGCATTTAAAAAAATCTGCTTTAAATTTCCACCAAACTTTATAACAAACAATAAACTTCAACTATGATCAAAAACCAATCAATTTTTGTATTCCTTATTTATTTTATTATACCTGTACTTGCCTTTTCACAATCTGAAAAATTGCTTATAAAACCTTATTTACAAGATGCTACACCCAATTCTATCAAGATTAAATGGGAAAGTTCTAAAGGCAAAGAAAGTGTAGTAGAATATGGAAAAAGCAATAA
>JAHQVQ010000389.1 GCA_019634305.1 Flammeovirgaceae bacterium
AGCTTGCTGGTTTACTTGTGATGATAAGGATAAATTTGAGGAATTTGCCAATCAAAAAATAAGATTGATTGCTGAAGACAAAGAAAAAAGAAAGGTATTTTTAACGACTTCCGATTATGAACTGAGAATGGAACAGCAAAATTTTCCAGAAATAAAATTCCATTTTACTTCTGAGTTTGATTCATAAAGGAGAAATTTAATTGAAAACACAAAAAAAGCTGAAAATTAAATTTTCAGCTTTTTTTGTGTTTTCATTACTGACTATTTATTAGCTTAACAATTTTTTCATAAAGTATATTTTTATCAAATGGCTTGGATATGTAATCATTCATACCTGCTGCTAAACATTTTTCGGCTTCCCCATCCATTGCAGCTGCAGTCATTGCAATTATTGGGATATCTTTTTTAGGAGAAGGCATATCATCACGAATCATTTTGGCAGCGCTATATCCATCTAATTCCGGCATATGAACATCCATCAAAATCAGATCATAGTGTTTCTCCTTGAGCATATCCACGGCCTCTTGACCATTCTCAGCTACTTCAATATTAAAATGCCATTGGCCCAATAATTCTTCAACCACCATTTGGTTAACCTCATTATCTTCAGCTAATAGCACTATTTTTTGATTATTATCAATATTGATTCCATTATTCAAAATTTCCTCCGGATCAATAACCCTTTTAATCTCTTTTTCCTGGTTAATTTTAAATTTCAATTCAAAAGAAAAGGTACTACCATTCCCCATCTGGCTTTCTAAAAACATTTTCCCTCCCTGCATTTCCACTAGTTTTTTACAAATGGATAAACCTAACCCTGTTCCACCAAATTTTCGAGTAGTATCACCTCTTTCCTGAGAAAATTCTGAAAACACTAAATCGAAATTTTCTCTGGCTATTCCTACTCCAGAGTCCTTTACAAAAACTCTAATTACAGCTTCTCTATTTGTTTTTTCAATTAATTTACTGCCAATTATTATTCCTCCGGTAATAGTGAATTTTATTGCATTTGTAAAAAGATTAAGCACGATTTGAGATAACCTCACAGAATCACCCAAAAGGTTTTTAGGTACTTCATCCGACACATTTAAAGTTACCCTTAAACCTTTTTTATCCGCTTCTCCCCTATTCCCCGCAATAATTGTTTTGAGCAAATGATTGATATCCAGGGTTTCCTGTTCAAAGGTCATTTTTCCTGCATTAATTTTGGAAATGTCCAAAACATCGTTGATAATGACCATTAAATTTTTAGCTGAAAATTTTACAATTCCCAAAAATTCCTGTTGTTTTTTATCCAACTTAGTTCCCAACAAAATATCAGTCATACCAATTACTCCATTCAATGGTGTTCTGATCTCATGAGTCATATTCGATAAAAACTGAGCCTTGGCATTCGCCAAAGATTCAGCTTTATCCTTTGCCTTTACCAATTCTACATTTTGGGTTTCAATTTTAGCAATCATCTCATTGAAACTATTTGCTAAAAGGGCTACCTCATCTTTTCCTTCTTCTTCTACCCGATAAGAATAATCATTGTTTTTGGCAATTTTCAGTGTGGCATATGTAAGCTCAGAAATTGGTATGGAAATACTTTTCTGCACAAATAATGTCAGTAAATAAATCACAGCAAAAGTGATTAGGAAAATAATAGAAACAATTTTAAGATATTGGGAATATCTTTCATATGATGGGGATAAATCAGATTGTAAAAATACTGTAGCCAAAACCCTGTTTTCATCATCAGGATCTATCACTGGATAGTAAACATCCATTTGTTTGGCAATAAAAAACATATTGACATAATTGAAAAACAACCTTAACGTTTTTCCATCTTCCTGAACATCAGCTTTATAGACAGGTTGATAATCACTGGAATCCAACACCATTTCCAACTTTGTGCTATACATTCCGCCTAATTCTTCATCAAAGTCTTCCAGCTGAAGTAATCCAAATAAATCATCTGATTTTTCAGTTTTTGGATTTTTTGACTGGTTTGTACCGGCAATGCTTAATAGAGAGCTGTCCTGAAAATTTCGGTCATAATAAGCCTGAACTTCCTTATTTTGATCAAAAATACTCCCGTATTGAATATGGGAAGTGGAAGGCAATACATTATATAGGTTTTGCTGAGCAGATTCTTTTGCAATAATTCCTCTCATATTGGCAAAAACAGCATTATTATTTCCAATAAGTTCTCCCAATTGGGTTATCTCCTTATACAGCTTTGAATGGAACGAATAAAAATCGTACACTATAAAAATTGTAAAAGAAACAAAAAAAGACAATAGGCTTATTGTAAGAATAACAAAAACCAGTTTGTACTTAATGGGTAATTTTTTAAATAAATTATTCAGCATCTGAAATTACAAAACCTTCTGCTAGTTGTAATAATCTTGTATCAATGATGAGTCCTGCCTTAGAAGCAGCCTCAAGGTTAATATAAAAGACAGGTTTTCCATCATTATATTCAATATTAAAAATCCCGCCTAACTTACAAAAATCATTTATTCCATCTCCAATTGTAAGTATATATTTAGATTTATATTCCTCAATTATCGATTTTATTCCTGTTTCCTCTGAATTACAAATATAAAGAATATGTGATCCTTTTAAATCTTTTAAGGTTTTCCCTCTTTTTATCTCGATATAAAGGCCATTGGCTTTTCTATTTTTTATGATTCTATCTATATGTTGGCCAAAAGGATCATCCCCTAAAATGCCAAGCACTAATACTTTACTCCTGTTTAAAATATTTTTTGGCCATGTTACATATTTAGCAAAAGTATATACCATCACACCCTTAATCTCATACTCAGTGTATTGTGCCTTAACAGATTTTGATTGGCCTATAAAGACTATTGTTAAAAATAAAAAAATAAAAAATCTAAACACCTTCACGTATTAAATAAATAGGGTTAATTGTTTATTAAAGTAGGGCAATTTCTCTGTGAAAATTTAAAAATAAAAAAGCCAGATTTTACCTATTTGATAAGGATTTTCAATTCGCCTTTTCCATTCTGATTAAAAAATTTTAATCAGAAGTTTTTCATCCTTCACGTTGTCCTGATGAATCACATAATATTCTATTCTACTCTCCTGAGCTCCATTTTCTTTTAAAAACTTAATAATATAATCTTTACGTTCTTCTACTATTTTTTTAGTGCCATCTCCTAAATAATTGAGTTGTAATCTAAGACTAGGGTCACTATTTAAAACTTTACAAAGTTGCATTAAATCAGTACCAATCCTATTTGTGATATTCTTTTCTTTTTTCTTGAAAATTATTTCTTCCTCTATCAGAGGTTGGGTATTTTCATAATCAAACAATTGCAGAAGGCTTTGATCACTATTTTTAATTATTTTATTTAAATCCCAATAAACTTCCTTTTCCTTCTTCCTAACTGCTTCATCAAACACTCCTACCAGACTATTATAATACTCGTCAGTAAGTTTTTCTTTTTCTTTAATAACAAACTCTACCTTTTCTTCCAAATCAACCAATCCATCCAAAGCAGATTTTTGTGTATATTCAGTCATTTTACTCATAATAGCCACCAGGGCATCATATCTAATTTCCTTAACCCTGTCTTCCAATGAAGCATTGTCATTTAGATTAATTGAGAAGTGTTTATAATCACTTATTTTCAGCTCCTCTCCAATTGGTTTATCAAAAATGTTTATAGTATCAATTCGAATCTCCACATTAAACTCAAACTGATAGGTATCCTTAGGAATACTGATATCTAATCCTGCACTTTCATAAATAGGGGAAATAATATCCAAGGTATAATTTTTATTTGTCGGTAGTATCATAAAATATTCTCCCTCTTGCCCTCTAGGATCAAACACGAAGTATTGAAAGCCTGATTTATCCTTTTCTCTTACCTTTAGGTTTACAGGCATGGTTTTATCTCCATTCAGAATTTTAATTTTGCCACTCACCATGGCTAAAGGCATTTTTTGCCGTACTCTTTCAATTTTTAATATTTCATAACCTCCAAAAGTCCTCAATCCATCTATACCTTTTCTATTGGATGAAAAATACTCCTGTTCACCATCTCCTGATCGGGTATAACAAATATCATCATAGGTACTATTGATGGGAAAACCCATGTTCAGTGGGGTTTCCCAGGTATTTCCAAATTGCTTGGAAACGAAAATATCCTGATATCCCATTGTAAAGTGCCCGTCTGAACTAAAATACAAATCTCTTGACCCTGGTTGTAAAAATGGTGTAATTTCATCATACTTTGTATTGATAATTTCTCCTAAATTAATTGGCTGGGACCATTCCCCATTTTCAGCTCTTACAGTATGATACAAATCGAATCCTCCATAGCTATCGGATCTATTACTTGAAAAGAATAATTCTTTTCCACCAGAGGCAAAGCATGCACCATTTATAATTGTTCCAGGAGCATTTATAACACTACTTAATAATTTTGGCAAGCTCCACTTTCCTTTTTTCAGTACCGATGAATATAATTTTATATCCTCCTCACTATTTCCAATACCTAATAATATTTCATTCCCATCATTTGTAAGAGAATAGGTTTTAATATTTATTCCCTGAGAAAATTCTACGTAAGGAAAATTCCATTCTTCTTTAGAATCATTCCATTGACATTGGAAAGCAAACTGAGATTTGTTTTTTAATTTTTCAGGAAGGAATACGTAATCCTCTCCTATTATCAGGTTAAATTCATCAATTGGTCTATTGGAGCTCATTAATAAAGTTTTTCCGTCACCGGGAATAATTGGATAAGTATCGTGATAAGAAGTATTTATCGGAAATGGAAATGTGGCTACTTTTACCCCTTTTAATCTATAATTATTGATTATTTCTGTTCCATTATTGCAAACCCTGATCATCCTTGTGGCTTCGGCAAATTTTGGATTAGAAAGAGTATCTTGTTTATTTAAAATTACTTCTTCCCGAAACTTATTAAAACCTACATTAAAAGCTAATTCGAAATTTCGATTGAAATGTAATACTTTACCCAAGTAGAAATATACATCAATGGGAATCTTGTTATTTCCATTATCTCTGGCTTCTGCAGCTTTATATATGTATTGTAAGGCTTCTTTCTTATGGTTTTCAGAAAGTAAATAACAAACTCCTAATTTGTAGCTTAAATAAGTATTTTCAGGATTAGACTGAAGTAATGAACTGTAAAGCGATAGCGCTTCTCTTAGTTCTCCATTATCGAAAAGCAGGTCAGCATCTGAAATAGAGTTCTGTGCAGAAATACTAAATGAGTAGCATAAGTAAAAGCAAATTATGTAAAAACGGATCAAAAAATTTGACATAAAAGCCGGTTAATCAAGGTGTTTTCCTAAGATAAAAAAATCTAAAATCAGGTTAAACTACAAAAAATAACGGTAAGTATTCTCTTATAATCTATAAAAATACGAATAATTGATTGAAGTCATTTAAACTTAATTCTTTTTGCTGCAAATTTCCATTTAAGGAATCTCAATTTGTAGGGAAATTTAGCAATAGTCCACTTCCAACTACCAAGTGTAGGCCTAGTACAAATTTTCCTGCTTTCTGAGGACCATAAACTGGTAGTTTTCGCCACGAAACAAAAAGCCCAAACAACTTCATTAACTTCTTTTATAGAGAGATTACTTTTTCTCGGAAATAATAGTACCCGGTGTGGAGCACAAGTGCTTAAAAAATTTCAGGACGGGACAAAAGGAAAAAATAAAAAAGCCTGAGCTTCCAGGAAACTCAGGCCTAAAATAATTCATTATATCAGTTAATCTTTGATATGTTTCGCTTTATTATTTCCAGAAGCAATTGAGATATTTTTTACATGATCTTCTAATACTTGGATGGCCTCATATAAATAAACATCCTCTTTAATTTCCTTATGCCATTTTTCCATTCTTGCTACTTTAACAGAGTCTGCAGAATCTCCTCCTTTGGCCACCTCACCATAAATAGAAAGGTTTTCATGCACCTTTTTTAAGTTTTTAAATTTCTTTGCCTCTGCATCTAATTGCTCTTGCTCTATGGTAAAGGCATCAAAATTTAAAGTTTGAGATTTCTTGTCCTGCTGCGTTTTCATCCTTTTAGCATTCTCTTCAATTAGCTGGAAAATCTCATTTTTCTCCAATCTGATCTGGCTGTTTTTAGCCAATAATTTAAGATCACTTTCAGATTGCCATTGATCATAGTCTTTAGCTCCAATTTCATCCCATGGCAATGCATATTTGAGACTTCTTTCTCCAATATCCAGGTAATTGTAAACATCTGGTAAAATAACATCTGGTTCCACTCCTTTCCACTGTGTAGATTTTCCTGTGATTCTGTAAAATTTTTGTACAGTTAATTTCACAGAACCTAAAGGCTTGATTTGAGAATAGGCCTGAGGAAGATAATTATCCATTTCAAAGAATTGCTGAACTGTTCCCTTTCCAAATGTAGTAGAACTTCCTACAATTATTGCTCTTCCATAATCTTGCATAGCAGCGGCTAAAATCTCAGAAGCCGAAGCACTAATTTTATTAACCATAACTACCAGAGGACCATCCCATGTAATTGAAGAATTTTTATCTTCATAAACAATAGGTTCTGCGATTTTACTTCTTACCTGTACAATTGGACCCTTTTCAATAAACAATCCACTCATTTCTACAGCATCACGAAGAGAACCTCCACCATTTGACCTGAGGTCTAACACAATTCCATCAACATTCTCTTTCTTCAATTTCTCCAACTCCTTTTTCACATCTTTTGCAGAACTAGGTCCACCGGATCTTTGGAAATCAGCATAGAAACTTGGTAATAATATATACCCAATTTTCAACCCACTTTCATCATCTTTAATCACCGCAGATTTAGCATAAGACTCTTCAAGGATCACTACATCTCTGATAATTGGAACAACCAAAAGTCTACCATCAGGTTTTTTAATACTCAACCTTACTTCAGTCCCCTTCTTTCCCCTAATCATACTTACAGCATCTTTCAAAGGCATTCCTTCAACACTTACAGGTTCATCTTCTCCCTGGGCAACTTTCAAAATAACATCTTCTTCCTTTAGTTCACCTTGTTTCCAGGAGGCACTTCCTATTACTATTCTTGTTACTTTTATATTGCCATCCATTTGGGTTAGCTGAGCACCAATCCCTTCAAGTCTCCCAGACATCTGGATGTCAAATTCCTCCTTATCGTAAGGCAGATAATATTCTGTATGTGGACCATACACAGCTAAAATAGAATTTACATAATCAGAAAATTTATCTTCTTCATCTTGTTTTTCTAACCTATCAAAAAGGTTGTTGAAGTTTCTTAAGACCTCTTTTCTTACTTCTGTCTCCAAATCTTTATCAGATTTCACTTTAAACTCCTCTCCTTTTTCTTTAGCTTCTTTAGCCTTCTTTTCCTGATTTTCAAGTTTATTGTGGTATCTGACAATCGACTGATATTTTAAGTATTTTCTCCACCTTTCTTTCAATTGGGTTTTATTGTTAGCGTACTCCCAATCATCAGAATTTAGCTCAGCTGTTTCGTTTTTGGTAAAATCGAATTCTTTATCCAAAATGGCATTGCAATAAGTTTTTGCTTCGGCAAGTCTTTCGTTCCAAATTCTAATAGAAACAGGAACAAGGTTAACATATTTTCCCGAAATATCATCATCAATACTCAGCTTAAACTGATTTAATTCTTCAACATCTTTTTTAGTTAAAAATCGTTTTCCAGGGTCAAGTTTCTCAAGATATTGTTTGAAAGCTTTTTCAGATAAATCATCATTAATTTTTATTGAATTAAAATGAGCTTTATCCATTAAACCTTTAAAAATCAATTCTTTAAGAACCTTTTCTTTTTCTGGATTCGCTTCATTTTTAAATACAGAAAAACTTAATAACCCGATCAATAAAGCAGGTATTAAAAAATATATTGTGCGTTTTCTCATACGATTGTGTTTTGATGTTTGCCTCTTTTTTATATTGAACTGGATGGTTTAGCACACACAGGCAAACTTATGAATTGATAATTTAGGTTTAACTGATTTGATAAAATGTGACTTTTTGTCTATTAGAACTTGAAATTAAACCTAACTAATATTTAATTTCCAAACGAATTATAAAATTTAAGGGTTTGAATTTATGAAAATTTAACTATTAAAAGGTAACAATCCACTAAAAAATTCAAATTAATAGCCTTTCCTAATAACTCACCAATCCATTGCTAAGTTCCTTATCTACAGTTACTTCAAATATTTCCTATAATAGGTAAGGAATTATATTTTAAACATTAAGCTATCGCATTACAGACCTAATTTCCATTAAGTGTAAAAATCATCCTTATAAACAAAAAAAGGGTACCAGGTAAATCAACCTAATACCCTTTTTTATTTTTCAATTAATAAAAATATCCAAATTTTAGACTGTTTTATGTTTTCTTTTTTGCTTTTGTAGTTTTAGTAGCTTTGGCTGTCTTTGTTGTTTTTGCAGCTGCTTTTTTCCCTCCCGCTTTCTTTTTATCTGGAGTAGTTTCAATTATTTCAATGCACCTTTCGTAAGTAAGATCTTCAGCAACCTCATCTTTCGGTATTTTAAAATTCTTCTTTTCAAAAGAAATATAAGGCCCCCATCTTCCATTAAGAACTTTTAAATCAGGGTTTTCATCAAATAATTTAATTATTTTTTTTGCATCTGCCTCTCTTTTAGCTTTAATAAGTTGGATTGCAGTATCTGCATCAACTGTTAGCGGATCATATTCCTTTCCAAGGGATACAAATTTACCATCATGCCTGATATATGGGCCAAATCTCCCAATTGCTGCTACAACAACCTTATCTTCAAAAGTCCCTACCTGCCTTGGTAATTTAAATAATTCCAAAGCCTCTTCCATGGTTAGTTTCTCCATATATTGCCCTTTCCTTAAGGAGGCATATAATGGTTTTTCCTCATCATCAGCATTTCCAATTTGTGCATAGGGCCCATATTTACCCAGTTTCACAAACATTTCCTTTCCGTTTTCCGGATGAACGCCCAATTTTCTAGTAGTTCCAATTTCTGATCGGGCAACGTTCTCCTCTGTATCTTCAACTGTTTTATGGAAGTCCCCATAAAAATCCTCAATCATATTGTTCCAGCCAATTTTACCGCTAGCTATAGAATCAAATTGTTCTTCAACCTGAGCGGTAAAAGAATAATCTACCACACCCTGAAAGTGATTAACCAGAAAATCATTTACAATGATCCCAGTATCTGTAGGGAATAATTTATTTTTTTCTGCTCCAGTAATTTCTGTAAGTGTCTGGCTGGTAATTTCTCGCTCTTCAAGTTTTATTTCCCTATATTTTCTTTCCACACCATCACGGGGTTCTTTAATTACATATCCTCTTTTCTGAATAGTGGAAATAGTAGGTGCGTAAGTAGACGGTCTTCCTATTCCATTTTCTTCCAATTTTTTAACAAGACTTGCTTCAGTAAACCTTGCCGGTGGTCTGGTAAACCTTTCTGTGGCTTTAATATGGTTTAAGGCTAATTTTTGTCCTATTTCCAAGGGAGGCAACATTCCTGAAGGCGTATCACCTGAATTTTCATCATCATCTGTTGACTCGATATAAACTTTTAAAAACCCTTCAAATATAACCACCTCTCCAGTAGCGGTAAAACTTTCAGAAGTTGTGGAAATCCCTATAGTTGCAGTAGTTTTCTCCAATTTAGCATCTGCCATTTGGGAAGCAATAGCTCTTTTCCAAATCAACTCATAAAGCCTACTATCATTTCTGTCTCCACTAATTTCATGATTAGCAAAATTTGTAGGCCTGATTGCTTCGTGAGCTTCCTGTGCGCCTGATGATTTGGTTTTGAACTTTCTATTAAATACATATTCAGGGCCATAATAATTATTTATCTCCTGAGCTGCTCCATTTTGTGCTTCCTCAGATAGGTTCACAGAGTCAGTCCTCATATAGGTAATATGACCTGCCTCGTATAAATTCTGAGCTACTCGCATGGTTTGAACAACTGAAAAACCTAACTTCCTACTAGCTTCCTGCTGCAAAGTAGAAGTTGTGAAAGGTGCTGTAGGAGATTTTTTTCCTGGTTTTTTTACCAGATCATCAATAGAAAATTCAGCTTCCCGACATTTCTCAAGGAAAGCTTGAGCTTCCTCTTCTGTTTTATATCGATGGGGTAAATCAGCGGCTAATTTTTTCCCTCCATCAAGATCGAAGATAGCACTTACCTTAAAGTTGGGTATAACCGTAAAACTATCAATTTCCCGTTCTCTTTCCACTACTAATCTTACCGCTACAGATTGTACTCTTCCTGCTGAAAGACCAGTTCTTATTTTCTTCCAAAGTACTGGTGATAATTCAAAACCTACTAATCGGTCTAGCACCCTTCTGGCTTGTTGAGCATTCACCAGATCAATATCAATTCCCCTTGGATTTTCTATAGCCTTTAAT
Source organism: Flammeovirgaceae bacterium (assembly GCA_019634305.1). Taxonomy (GTDB): domain Bacteria; phylum Bacteroidota; class Bacteroidia; order Cytophagales; family Flammeovirgaceae; genus Flexithrix. Next base: position 10,434 of record JAHQVQ010000389.1, read on the forward strand.
ATCGCATTTTTGGTGATTTCTCTAAAAACAATCCTTTTAGTATGATCTTCCTTTAAATTGAGTGCTTCTTTCAAATGCCATGAAATAGCTTCTCCTTCACGGTCATCATCAGTAGCTAACCACACTATTTCGGCATCCTTGGATAATTTTTTTAGTTCTGAGACTAATTGCTTCTTATCCGTGGGAACTATATAATCAGGTTTAAAACCATTGCTTTTATCAATTGCCTTATCCCCTTTCGATAAATCTCTTACATGACCATAGCTGGATTTTACAAGAAAATCCTTGCCCAAATATTTCTCTATGGTCTTGGCCTTGGCTGGAGATTCGACAATTACTAAATTCTTTGACATTACTTAAAAGATTATGTGGTTCGCAACAAAAGTGCGTAAAAAAAATTTAAATCAATAACAAGACTACTAGGTCTTCTGCTTCGAAATATCGATTAAGGAGCTATAAAACTATTATCAGCTTTATCTTATTCTACAATAATTACCCAAATGCAATGTGCTAATAAATAGAAATCAAAGCCTATTAATTCTCTTAAGGTTAATAATTTATTCGGCAATTTGGAATTTAATTAAAATATTTTGTAAAAACCAAAAGCAAAAAAATCCCTTTATAAAAAAATCAAAAAACAGAAATTGAAATTTAAACTCAAAATTTTTTCCCCAATTTCTGAAACAAAAAAATTTGTATATATAAAAACAATAATGTTTGTTTAGTATAATCATTTCCACTTTTTTTCTTTTTACACCCCCCTTCAATAAATCTCCTTTCCCTCGGAAAATCACTAAGTAAATCATATTAGAAAAAGATAAATGGTTTAATTTATCATTGGATCAGTCAATCTTAAAAAATTCCTATTATCTCTACCACAATTTAATTTATAACATTTGGAATGAGTATAAAAAGTCAATTTTGCCATTAGAGAATTTTCGCAAAACAAAAATTGTTTTAAAGAAGACCTATTTTTTTTGCTTTAAAGAGATTTGATAGCTTATTTTGAGAAACTATGTAATGAATTATTTGTTAAGTTTGTAATAATATTAAATCTCTTAAATGTGTGCTTTATTTTTAAGGCAGACAAACTATAATCAGGATTTTAAATCAATATTTCAAACACAATATTTATATTCGCTACATTATTCAGATTTAACAGTTAAAATATTTTTATTAAATGGCAAAATCAGCGGAACTACATTTTGAAGGAAAAGTATATGAATTACCAATAGTTGAAGGTACTGAAGGAGAACAAGCTGTGGATATATCCAAGCTAAGGGGTCAGTCAGGTTTGATCACCCTTGATGTAGGATTTAAAAACACTGGTTCCACAAAAAGTGCAATTACCTTTTTAGATGGTGAAAAGGGAATATTAAGGCACAGAGGCTATACTATTGAAGAACTTTGTGAAAAAGCTCAATTTTTGGATGTAGCTTATTTATTAATTTATGGAGAATATCCAACACCTGAAGCTTCAAAAGCATTTGCCGATAAGATAACTTTACACACGCTTGTTCATGAGGATATGAGGAAAATCTTTGACGGTTTCCCTACATCTGCCCATCCAATGGGAGTTTTATCTTCATTAGTAACATCACTAACAGCTTTTTACCCAGAATCACTTGACCCTACCACTTCTCCTGAAGGTGTAAATACTACCATTATCAGGCTATTGGCTAAGCTTCCTACTATTGCAGCATGGTCCTATAAAAATGAAATGGGTCATCCTTTAAATTACCCAAAAAACAAATTGGATTATGTGGAGAATTTCCTTCATATGATGTTTGCCTTAAGAACTGATGATTATGAAATTAATCCGGTAGTTGTCTCAGCAATGAATAAGCTTTTAATTCTTCATGCTGACCATGAGCAAAATTGTTCTGCTGCTACAGTAAGAGTGGTAGGTTCATCTCAGGCAAGTTTATATGCTTCAGTTTCTGCAGGAATCAATGCCCTTTGGGGACGGTTACATGGTGGAGCAAACCAGGCTGTAATTGAGATGTTGGAAAACATTAAAGCAGATGGAGGTGATGTAGAAAAATATATTGCTAAAGCAAAAGATAAAAACGATCCATTCCGATTAATGGGATTTGGTCATAGAGTTTATAAAAACTTTGATCCAAGAGCCAGAATCATCAAACAATCTTGTGATGATGTATTGGAAAGTCTAGGTATTCACGATGAAACTTTGGAAATTGCTAAGAAACTAGAAGCTGTTGCCCTTCAGGATGAGTATTTCATTTCAAGAAAATTATTCCCTAATGTAGATTTTTACTCAGGAATCATCTACAGGGCTATTGGTATTCCAACCGATATGTTTACAGTAATGTTTGCTTTGGGAAGACTTCCAGGCTGGATTGCTCAGTGGAAAGAAATGAGAGAAGAAGGACAAGCCATCGGTCGTCCAAGACAAGTATATGTAGGAGAAAATGAAAGAAAATTGAATTTCTAAATCATTTTTTTCTTGTTCAAAAAAACCTCATCAATAAATTGATGAGGTTTTTTTATGGTTCAATTTTCTATTTTTAAGATGGCTATCTAATTAGAGTGACACTTCCATACTTTACAATTGGATCTCCAGGAGTGATTTCGCTTTCATACCTTACCATCCAAGGGTAAACTCCAGCAGGCATCAATTCTCCAAGAAAATATCCTTTCCAACCTTCATCTTTATCTGATGTTGTAAATATTACTTCTCCCCATCGGTTAAAAATAGTCAACTCGTATCTGGCAAAGTTTTTACCTTTAACATTAAAGATATCATTTGTGCCATCTCCATTTGGAGTAAAGGCTGTTGGAACAAAAAGCCTTGGTTCACAAAGCTCCTGTACTTCTACCGAATCAGATACAATACAGGTTTCATTGCTTGCAGTAACATAATACATACCTTCCTGCACCACAGTAATACTCTTGGAAAACACTGGATTAGGCAAATCAGGAGAAGTCCATACCACAGTGGTATAGGAAGCAGGAACTTCTAATGTAACTACTTCATCATTTTGGAAACAGGCATCAGTAATGGAGGGAACTAAATCTGGTTCTGGATTAAATTCTACTGTAATATCTCTGGTGATGGTGCATTCCCTAGCAGTACCATCAAAGCCTGCTACTGTTGCTGTTACTGTATAAACGCCAGATTCTTCTACAATAATAGTTGGGTCTGTTTCACCACCAGGCGACCAAGTATAAGTGGCAGGTAACCCTCCTGGAATAGTGGCGTCCAATACAAATTGATCCACATCACAAACGATAGTATCATTTGGTAAAGATTCCGGGAAGGATACTACACTGATATTGACAAAACTCTCTGCTGTACATCCTAAAGAATCCGTAAAAGTCACTGTGTAAAGTGTGGAAATAGATGGCATAACAGTTACCTCAGGTCCTACGCCTCCATTGTTATCCCAAACATATACGCCATGTGGTAAGGGATTTATAACAGACAAAATCACTTCATCTCCTTCACATATATATTCATCATCAGAAGTTTCTATTATTGGTGGGTCTTTTACAAATACAGGTTGGCTTATTGAACCACTACAACTTGCAAGTGTAATTACATTAAGAGTAACATCAAAAGACTGCCCGGTTACAGGAAAAGTATAGGAAGGATTATTTCCTTCTGCATCAATAAGTCCATCACTATCAAAATCCCATAAATAACTAATTATGGCACTATTGGAAGTTGACTGATCTAAAAACGTAACCGGTTGCCCACCACAAACGGAATCAGGACTGATAAAAGCTGCTCTTGGATTATCGGATACGACTACAGTCTGTACCACAGAGTCTTCACAAAACCCATCACTAAATACCTTTAGCATTACATCATAAACTCCCGGAGTTTGATAAATGTAACTGACATCACGTGTATCATCAAAAACAAAGTCGGGTATTGGATCACCTGTAAAATACCATTCTGAACGGACAATATTACCTGAAGCAATAGTTGATGTATTTTCAAAAAGAATAGATTCTTCAACACACGCATTATTATATTGATAAGCCGCTTCAGGACTTGTGGTAACTATGATTGGTCCGAATACCTCTGTAGCAGAACAACCATTACCTGTAACTATAGTTAAAGCAGATTCGAATGGACCACCTACTGTAGGATAATCATGAGTGACTGTATTTGTAGTAGTTGTAGTATCTACAGTTCCATCATTATCAAAATCCCACTGCCATTCTGTAATTAAAGGATCATCATTTCCAGTCAAAATAGTAGGTTGATCAGAACAAGCTGGGTCTACCTGTAAAAATGGTTCTGGCAATGGAGAAATGGTTATCGTTTTAGTTATCGTGACTACACAGGCTGTAACACCATCAGGTAAAAGGGTTTCCATTGTAAGTTGCACATCATAATCACCAGCAGCAAAAATATTTGTTACCACTGAATCTACTTCTGAAGGGCCAGTTGTATTTCCATCACCAAAATCCCAAGTAAATTTAGTTCCAGGAATTGCAGGATCATAGGCAGAACTATCGGTGAAGATGACTTCTTGCCCCGCACAGGCATTTTCGAAAGTAAAATCTGCTCGTGGAATGTAGATATTTTTTCTTATTGTATCCTGGCAGCCATTTAATGATTCTACTATTAATCCTACAGGGAAAATTCCAGCTGAATCAAAAGTAACAATAGGATCAAAAACTAAAAAATCACCATAAATAGAATCATTATCAAAATCCCAAAAGACTTTATCTGTAATATTTCCAGGAGGCACCTCATAATCAAATGCTACATTATATGGAGGTGTATTATTTGGTTGACAAGGAGGTAAATAGGTAAAATCTGCCACCGGACTTGGTAGAAAAGTAATTGCTATTTCTCTTGTTTTGTCACATTTAGTATCTTCATTTAATGTTGAACCATGTGTTAAATCATCCACATAAACCTGAACCTTATAGATCTGAGTTTCATTAGCTAATAAATTAGGTGGAGGAGATATTACTAAGGAATCTACATCATTAGATTCAGAAATTTCATTTCCCAAAGGATCAAACCATCTATAATGAATTGTTCCAAGCTGAAGGTCATGTGTATCATCAAAAACATTGATAGTTACATCTCCCTGAGAAGTACACCAATCAAAAGCCATAGGCTCAAGTACCGGGCAAGGCAACACTAAAATTTGTTTTTCATCAGCTGTAAATTGACAATTGCCATCATCAATTTGCATGGCCAGGGTGTAAGAACCGGGAGTTGTATAAATATTCTCAGAAGTTTCTCCAGTTTGTAAAGTTCCTTCACCAAAATCCCAAATATATTCAAAGTTTGGGTCAGGATTGTCCACCTGAGTTTCTACGACCAGATCTGGATATCCTATGGTATCAGAGGCTGTGAATGTTCCTTCTGGTCCCTCAACTACAATCTGATCAGGTAGCGTGTATGTGGAATCACAACCTGCAGCATCAATTACAGTAAGTGTTGGAGTATAGGTTCCTGGATTACGGTATGTATAAGTTATTACCTCCTGAGGACCTCCGGCTGCACTATCTGCCAAAATAATACCATCACCAAAATCCCATATATAAGCATAAATACTGTTTCCTCTATCGGGAATCGCATCCGATTTTACCAAAGCTGATGTGGTTTTTTGAAAAGTTACATCAAGCGGTGGACATGCTCCAATTAAGGGCGGCAATGCAGTAAACTCGGGATCAATCTCATCCTTATACACTTTAAATTCCTTCCTAACCGTATCAACACAACTATTGATATCAAATATGTATGCTGTAACAAAATAATCAGTTCCTTTTAAAGAACCTTCAAAAAACATGGTAGCTTCAATACCTTGTGCCGTAGTACCATTACTAAATTCCCATATTGCATTCAATGGTCTTAAACCAACTGACAACGAATCTAAATGAAGAAAGGAAACCATTTCCCCTCCACAGGCAAGCTCAGGAATTATCTCAAACTTCCCTTGAGGTTGAGTTGGTCTTACTTTCACCGAATCAATTGCGGAACAGCCCTGATCATCTGTAACAGTTAATTTCACCCAATAGAATCGATCTTGTGGATTATTAATATCAGTATAAGTATAAGAAGGGTTTTGATCTGAGGAAGTTCCTCCATCCCCAAAGTTCCATTCCCAACTGGCTATTGGATTAATGGAAGTGGTTAAATCTCTGAAACTTACTTCGTTATCCTTACAAGTTCCGGCATCACAAACTTCAAAGTTAATTTGAGGTCCTGTTATTTGAACAAAATCAGAATAGGTAGTATCAAACGTACAGCCTAAGTCAGTAGTGATGGAAAGCGATACCGAGTAATAACCGGGTTCGGTATAAACAATTTGTGGATTCGGATCATTGCTAATTTCCCCATTTCCCAAATCCCAGCGGTAATCTGTGATGGTAGAGCCAGGTACTTCCAGCTCACCCGTATCATTAAACCTTACAGCTGTGGGAAAGCAATTGTTTCCTTTAATGGCAGTAAGTGCATCGAAATTGGGCATGCCGAAACTGGGTTGAGTAGCCCCAATGGTAAATTCATCAATACAAGAAGTTGAATTGTCAAATGCTCTAATTGTTGCTTCCCATGTTGCTCCCGGTGGAACAAAAATGGGCACTTGTTTTGGTGAACCAACAACCGGAATATTGGTTCCTCCTACAGTAACTGTCCATTCAACACCATCAGCTGCACCAACTGAACGATCTACCAGATAAATAGTATCGAGAGCACAATCATCAGTATGGTATTCTAAAGCTGCCTTTGGGGCTAATATTTCTATAGCCTTATAGACGGTATCCAAACAACCATTACTGTTGACATATAAGGCAACTGTTACAATTCCCGGATCCTGATTATCGAAAGTATAGACCCCATTAAAATCGGTACTGAAAACAGAATCTACCCCAAGAAAATCCCAGCCAAAGGTAACTCCAGTAAGATCTCCCTGATAATCATTAGCAAAAGTTACTTCAGTCTGATTACAAACCTGAGTGGCACTAGGCGTAAAATCAACACTTGCAGGTGCTCTTCCAACTTGAATAAAATTAGTTTTTTCAAGAAATGAACGACCGCAGGAATTTTCAATGGTTAATGTTACATCATAAGTTCCAACTCTATCAAGATCATCAGAATAAGTTGAAAGTTGAGCCCCACTATCAGAAGCTACCAATAGTCCGTTTGAACTATCTCTAATCTCCCATATATAATTGGTTGAAATAACCGCTGAAGAAGTATTATCAAATAAGGTAAAAATAAAATCACCTGAGCAACCATTCACAGAATTTGCACTAAAATCAATAACTGTAGATTGAACTTGGATCAGGTTTTCGAATTCAACAAAGGATTCACAGCCATTTGCACTAATAGCAGTTAGACTTACAGTATATGAAGTATTATCGGGACCAGAATAATCATTATTCACCTGATCAAAATTAGGATCACCTCTATTAACAGTAAGCAAAGGACTACCATCGCCAAAATCCCAAATTACAGTCTCTGTTTCACTTGAGCTTAAATTTACAAATTCCACATTTGCGTTTGTTGGATCACAGAATGTTGAGGCATTATTTATAGAAAAATCAGCAACAGCATTTGGGAAAACTTCAATAAAATCATTTTCAGTAATGGTACCATCACAGCCGTTTGGATCACCGGTTACTGTTAAGGAAACATCATACAATCCAAAATTTTCATATAAGTGTTCTGGGGAGTAAATATCGGGGTCAGATGCCATCCCGGTCAAGGTAGTGCCATCCCCAAATGTCCAGGTAAGGGTCTGATCGCCCTGGGGAAAGTCGGGGGTAAATGTGGCTGTAAATGGAGCACAACCAGCAGTATTATTGGCAATAAATCCTGGAACAAAATCAACAATTTCCACCAAAGCAGGTTTGGCATCCACAATAGTACAGCCTGCCTCATTAGTTACTTGCATGGTGACATCATAAGCTCCTAAAGCATCATAAGTATGTGTTACTGGAATTGATGAAGGATCTTGTGTATCATCCAAAGTAGTAGCAAAAGCATTTCCATCCCCAAAATCCCAATTTACAGTGTAATTTCCCGGATCTAGAATATATTGAAAGTTTACTTCAAAAGGTGTAGTACAGGAAACTTGTCTTGTGTCAGGTAAAAAGCCTACGTTGAAGTCCTCTCCCAGGGTAATATTTCCCTCATAGAACTTCCTGTTACCTTCTGGACAACCATTGTCATCAGTAACCCTGAGTGAGATTTCATAGCTTCCAGGTTCAGAAAAGGTAAAATTAAAAATAGGGTCAAGAGATGCATTTATTGTTCCTGTTGTTAAATTTTCTATCTGCCAGAAATAGCTCTGGATAGTTCCACTGGAGGTACTCTTACTTCCATCTAAAGTTACAGATTGGGGGACACAGTTCCCATTAAGTGTAAAAGGTTCAATTACTGCAGTTGGTGGAGGATTTACAGTAACTGTTTGAGGTTCAGATTCTAAGTTACAATTTTCCTGAAGGGTAACCTCATAAGTACCAGTTGTGAAAATCCTTTGATATGGCTGATTAAAATCAGCAAATTCATCTACTGGAATTGGATTACCAACTTCATAAATTCTCCAGGTTTCAGTAGTTAAAGGACTACACTTACTGGTATTGGTAAAATCAACTCTTAAACCATTGCATCCAGTTGCAGGATCAGGACTCATGGTAAAAGTAGATTGTTGCCCAAAAACTATAGCTGGTAAGGTTAAGGCAAAAAACGCTGTAAATATTATGAGTAGTTTCAATCTATATTTTTTTTCCATTTAAAAACAGGAATATTATTTGCACTTGTTATAATGTAAGGATTGACTCAAAAAATGAACCGTTTTATTATACAAAGAGTTTAATCTCCGATAAAGTTGAAAACAAAAATTCGTTATTATTTAGTTCTTCACCAACTTTTTTAAAGAAATTGCACTCTATTGTTTATAATAGCATTTACTTAAAAATAATTAATTGTATTGTAAATGAACCTGTACTACAAATTTACTATATTATATATTTTAACATTTATTTTCTTCAATCAAGCTATTTCTCAGAACATTGTAACCTATTTGGGAAATTCCAGAGTTGAACAATTAAATACTGTAATTCAACTTACTGATGGTACGTATATAGCCAGCGGAAGTGCAGAAGATCTCTCCTGGGTAATTGGAAGTCCCGGCCTCAATCAGTTAGACCCCTTAACCATAAATAATGTTGGAGGAGGGAATTCCAAAATTGGGATGATTATTCACTTGAGTGATGATTTACAGGAATTACTAAATGTAGTTTATTTCCCTTCAGGAGCAGTTCAGGATATTAAACATATTAAAAGTAATTCACCATCGGGTAACAGTGGTGATTTTTTTATTTCTGGAACTACGGCAAGTGGTTATTTCCTTGCCAAATTGAATAATAATTTTGTAAACGGTATTCCCACAGCCATTGACTGGGCCTATAATGTAGAG
>JAHQVQ010000390.1 GCA_019634305.1 Flammeovirgaceae bacterium
AAAAGTGAGCCATGCAAATTAAAAGTGCCAATTTCCGGCATATCCCAAACTACTTCAGGTAACATTCTAAAGGCCACAACTACCTGCAAATTAGCCTTAAAGTTTTTTAATTCTTCAATAAACTCCGGAGATTTTAAATTGGTTGGTTGTAGTAAGGGACTGTTATGTGACATGGCACATTTTTTCACAGGAGATTCATTCAATTTTAATCCTCTCCCTGCAGGTTTATCGGGAGCAGTAATTACGGCTACAATGTTAAACCCGTTGTTCACCAATATCTCCAAACTGGGAACTGCAAAATCGGGAGTTCCCATAAAAATGATTTTCAAGTCCCTTTTCATAATTCCTTTTCCTTAGTTTACTATTTTCTTCAATACCATTCCCTTAGGAACATCTTTTACTATTCCATTGTCACAAAATAAAACTCTGGCAGGGAATTTTTTCAAAAAATTATGTTGGTGAGTACCCATTAATACAGCTGTTCCTTCCTTGTTAATCTCTATAAAAAGGTCCAGAATATCATTAGCTACTGTAGGATCTAAATTTCCAGTGGGCTCATCTGCTAGAATTACCAATGGATTGTTTATCAGAGCCCTGGCAATTACAACTCTTTGCTGTTCTCCTCCGGAAAGTTGGTGGGGCATTTTCTTTTCAATTCCATTAAGACCAACTTTGGCGAGTACCTCCAAAACTCTATCCGTAATTTTTTGATTATCGGTCCAACCAGTAGCTTTCATCACAAATTTCAGATTTTCTTCTACACTTCTGTCGGTAAATAATTCGAAGTCCTGAAAAATAATTCCTAACTTTCTTCTTAAGAATGGGATTTCATTTCTAAGAATAGCATCTACCTGATATCCTGCTACACTGATTTGTCCTTCCAATACTTCCAGATCAGCATATAAACTTCTTAAAATAGAAGATTTACCGCTGCCTGTTTTACCAATTAAATAGACAAATTCACCTTCCCTGATATTAAAGTGAAGATCAGATACTACTGAAATACCATCTTGTTGGATTTGAGCTTCATTTACGCTAATAATTATTTCCTGTGTTTCGGACATAACTGTGGGTTAAGCTTTTTTCAAAATTCTAACTTTTTTAGCTTTCCAAAAGGAATTTCATCAATTATTTTTCTTAATTCTTCTTCTTTCCCCTCTAATCCGTATTTTTCTAATTTAGTTAATGGTCTATCTGCTCTGAAATAGGCAATTAAAATAAAATCGTCATCTCTCAATTGAATGTATTCAGGGATTTTAGCCTTGCCTTTTACTTTAATAATATACATGCCAGTGGAACTTTTGGTGAAATTGAATTGTGTGTGCTAGTCTTAAAAAAAATGAATTATTTTTAGTTAGTTCCGGGTAGATAGATAAAATACAAATGTAGTAGCTTACAAAATAGCAAGTTTTCCTTTAGGTGCAAAACTTTGTTTTGATATGGTTTAAATTAGTATTACAAAAATAAAAACCCCACTGATAAAGTGAGGTTTTAAATTTAATAGAATTTTTAATGCTTATTGCATTTTTTTAGCATCTTCTAAGAATTTAGCTAATCCACTGTCCGTTAATGGGTGCTTCAATAACCCTGTGATTGCACTTAATGGACAGGTTGCTACATCTGCTCCAGCTTCAGCACATTTAATGATATGCATAGTATTTCTAATTGAAGCAGCTAATACTTCAGTTTCAAAACCGAAAATACCATAGATATCAACGATTTGAGAAATTAATTCAACACCATCAAAGCAGATATCATCTAATCTTCCGATAAATGGAGAAACATAAGAAGCTCCGGCTTTTGCTGCTAAAATAGCCTGACCAGCAGAGAATACCAGAGTACAATTAGTAGAAATTCCCTGATCTGAAAGATATCTGATAGCCTTCACACCTTCTTTGATCATTGGCACTTTCACTACAATTTTCTCATCAATAGTTACTAATTCATCAGCTTCTCTTAATATTCCGTCATAATCAGTTGAAAGAACTTCTGCACTTACATCTCCCTCTACAATTTCGCAAATTGCTTTATAATGATTTCTGATATTTTCTTTTCCGCTTACACCAACTTTTGCCATCAATGAAGGGTTGGTAGTTACACCATCAAGTACCCCAAGGTTTTGGGCTTCCTGAATATCTTTTAAATCTGCAGTGTCAATAAAGAATTTCATTTTTTCTTGTTTTTGATTTGTCTTTTTTAAATAATATACACGTTCCGAATTTGAAGGAGCCTATTTATTTTTTAGGAACTAAAAGTTATTTAAAGGAGAAATAATCTTTTTGATATTTGCTTTAGCTCTTGTATTCAAAAATATGATTTTTTTTAGAGAGAATCGAAAAGTTAACCATACATTAATGAATAAATAATGATTTGCTTATTGGACTTGCTTGTCATTCAGATAGTTTGCTCTGAAAGTAAAAATGGCAAGCCAATATCGCACCGCTACAACCACTTACCCTTGCTTCTTTCCAGACCTGGGGGATTCGCAGGAGCTGGTCGTACTGACTTGCCGGTGCAAAGTTAACAGAATACTTTTCTTAGTTCCAAACTTTTGCTCATGGTTTTTTTATTTTAAATAATTATTGCCAGCAAATCTGAATAGAGGTATTTGTAACCTATTGATAAATAGCGGTTAATCATTTTTCAGGTGAAGGAATATTTTTTTTGAATCAGTTTAAAAAAAATACCATTAATAATAATTGGCATAAAAATGTTTAAAAAATAATCATTTGCTAATAGATCGTACATAGTTTACGGTTTGTCGGATTAGGTTTGAAATATCTTTCAAATTAAACCTCAATATTGTATGAATATTCAAATTTTGCAATTGGATGATGTTGCTCAGGGAACTTTTCACTATTTACCAGATCATCTTCAAGAACAAATTTCTCAGGACGAAGTACTTCAAGTTTTAGAGTATAGGAATCAGTTTTTTGAGAAAACTAATTTCTCTGGTTTTGATGACTCAGATTTGAAGAAAACCATTGGTTTCATTAAAGCAACTGCTGCATTCGAAGGTTACCTAATTAAGAGGGCGAAAATATTAGCTATCCTTCAGGCTGAAGATGAATACCTGGCTGACTTTGGTTTTGGGGATTTTTAGATCAATTTTTTTTGCTTTGATTTTTAAAGATTCAGAATAGGGCAAAGGATGATTTGTTGTAGTCCTTTGTCCTCAAGTTCTACCTAATACAAAAAAATAAAAAATGTTAAATCAGTGTACCTTTTTTTAATTTATGAATTAAGAGGGTGAAGAATATTTAGTGTTCTCAACTACCGTCATTTTAACTTTCCAATTAAGATTAATATTTAAATCAGACTACCATGAATACTGCTTTAAAAATAAAGCATCCTATATTATTTCTGGGTGCTTCCATCCTCTGCATTTTACTTTCTATCCAAAAACTTGAAAAACAATTCTCCCTTCAGAAGTTAAAACCTGAGTTTCCAGTAGCAACCATTTGGGGGGCGTTTGGTCATGTTCCTCCACAAAAAACACTTAGCCTGAATGGTGCGCTCAATAACTCTTATTTTCTTCAGCCAAATGATTCCAAAGATGTTTATTTATACATCGATTTGGAGGCTATAAAAGACCAGTCGGATAAAGAAAAAACACCTTTAAATATTTCACTTGTAATGGATAGAAGTGGTTCTATGCAAGGGCAAGGAAAGTTGGACTATGCCAAACAGGCTGCTCAATTTGTGGCAAAAAACTTGAGTAACCAGGATAATTTTTCATTTGTAATATATGATGATCAGGTGGAGGTAATAAGTTCATCTGCTCGAATGACTCAAAAGGAAAGCCTGATAAGAAAAATTGGAGAAATAAAGTCCGGTGGTTCTACCAATTTAAGTGGAGGAATGTTAGAAGGATATGCTCAGGTGAAAAATACTTTTGAAAGGAATTTTGTAAATCGGGTATTGCTGCTTTCTGATGGACTGGCAAATCAGGGAATAACTGATATGGAGGAACTTCAAAAGATTGTTGGATTAAAAAACAGTAAAGAGGGAATCAGTATTTCGACTTTCGGAGTTGGAGCATATTTTAATGAAGATTTGATGACCAACCTGTCAGAATATGGTACAGGTAATTATTATTTTATTGATAATGCGGATAAAATTCCAGAAATTTTTGCGAAGGAGCTCAAAGGACTATTATCAGTGGTAGCTCAAAATGCCAGTTTTTCTTTGAATTACCCTAGTGAATATTTCACCCTAAAAAATGTTTATGGTTATCCCTACAGTGAAAGAGAAGGTGGCAAGGTAGTTATTGATTTTATGGATATTTTTTCGGAAGAGAAAAAAACAGTTTTATTTAAATTTGAGCTTAAGGCTCCAATTACAGACAAAGTTAGATTGGGAGGAGAATTAGTGTTTGATGATGTGTATAATAATTATTCAAGAACTACTGAGCGAATTGATCTGGAATTACAACCTACGGCTGACAAACTACTTTATCAGTCTTCCAGAAACAAGCTGGTGGAACAGAATATAATATTGTTTGAATCGAATGAAATTATGCAGGAGGCCATCATTAGGGTTGATAAAAAGAATTATGAGAAAGCAAAAGAAATCCTGGATTTCAATATAAAAAATATGGAGGAAAGGTTTAATAATATAGAACCTGATAGCATTTTGATGGAGCAATATAATGATGCTGTGAATTACAGAAAGAAAATTGATAAAATAGAAAAAATGGATCAGCAGGAGACCAAGATGATGCAAAAATCGAATAAGAATATGAATTATCTAAGAAAAAGGAAAAAGCAATAGATCCTGTCTATATTTTTTTTTATGAATGATGTAAAAGGCTATTCCTGAGAATAGCCTTTTACATTTTAAATTGGGTAGTTAATACCCACATATATACAGCTTATCATATTTTCCATTTTTTGGGTTTTTATTTTTGCTAAATTGTACAGTAATAACCCATAAATTTAAATTATTTTCAAAATAACTTACTAGTTTTAAGAAATATCAATAAAGTTGATCTATTTTTTAGAAATATAATTTTTGTCTATATTTTAAAAAAGTAAGCTTTTTAATTGAAAATTAATGTTATGATTGCGGGTTAATATCAGAGATAAGGGAAAACCTGCTAAGTGCAGGTTTGAAACATTGAATTTCTGGAAATTATTATCAAAATAACTACAACATCAAATAGGTTTTGAGTATTTTTTTTAAAGAGATTGATTTGTAAAGTTATTCTCTTTTAGTGCTCATATTACTACTTAATAACACAACTATTACATTACCACAATTATTGAGATTTTTCTTTTTTACCAACTGAGTGTCAAATTAAAACCTATTACAATGATTAATTATTCAAAAAATGCGGATGTGAACCAGTATCTCAATTCTTTATCAATCGAATACAGAAACCCTGTTTTAAAGGTTCGAAAAATGATTTTTAATTTTGATCCAGAAATTTCGGAAAGGTTGGAAAGAAGTAAGCTTATTTATAATAATGGCAATGAAGTATGTTGCTTTAAAATAATAAAAAATTCAGTCAGGCTTATCTTTCTCAAAGGATCAGAACTTTCTGATGCACATCATTTGCTAAAAGAGTTTGGGCAAAAATCCAGAAGCCTGGAGTTGCTGGAAGCAGAGCAAAAAGTATTTGAGGCAGTAAAAAAGATGTTGGTGGAGGCTTTGGAGTTAACTTTAAAAAAAGCAGCTTACAGCTGAAAATCTTAATTGGAATTATTGAAGTAAAATTTTTTGCTTCTAGTCTTTATTGTGCTCTTAAGTTACTAAGTTCTTTTTGATTACCAGATTAAAATTTTGAAGGAAAGTAATATTTACATCCTTATAAAAATGAAATATAAATAGGCTACAAAGAAGACCAGGAAAATAAAACCTTCCCATCTTTGTAGCTTTTTTGTTTTACCTGTAAACATTGAAAGAAATAGCAAAATTACCCCAAACAAGTAAAAATTCAGATCGAAATTTAGTCCTTTTGGATAAGTTAAATCATTGAAAAAGCTACTCAGACTAAGCACCAAAAGAAAATTAAACATGCTAGAGCCTATTATATTTCCAATAGCCAGATCACTATTTTTTCTTAGAATCGCAATAATTGAGGTTGTAAGCTCTGGAAGAGATGTGAAAGTAGCTATAACAGTAAGTGAAATCAACCTTTGAGAAATAGTAAAAAATTCGGTAATCCAAATAGCTTTTTCCACTACCAATTGTCCACCAAGGGAGGTTGCAATTGAACCCCCAATAATAAATAGCCAAGCCTTTTTTACATTAAAGGTTTTTACCTCAAATTTTACAAGTCTTTTCTTGCCAGTGGTTCGGAAATTTGTAAAAACATACCACATAAAAAGAATGTAAACAAGGATTAAAACCAAGGCATCAATCTTGTCTAATCCATTAGTTTCTTTATCTAAAATCAGAATATCATTGGTAAGAAAAAATACCAAAAGGGTAGTGCCAATTAATATGGGAATCTCCTTCCAAACAGTTTGGCTTCTCAAGGTAACAGGATAAATAAGCCCTAAAATTCCAAGGATAACAAATAGATTGAAAATATTGGCTCCAATAACATTGGCAAAAACCATAGTGGAATGCCCTTGTGATGAAGCCAATATATTCACAATTATTTCAGGCATAGAAGTACCCAGTGAAACTATTGTCAGTCCAATGGTAATTGCTGAAATATTAGCCCCTTTTGCCAATGCAGAAGCTCCTTTTATCAGATAATCAGCTCCTTTTATCAGGAGGAAAAAACCCAAAAATAAAAGTCCTAATTGCCAGGCAATCATCATTTTTTAGATATCAGTTGATTTAAAAGTCGGGTAAATTAGTGAAAGTGTTATTCCCACAAATTTGCCGGATAGGTTTTGCTCTCTACTAATGAAGCTATTTTTTTTACTGCCACCTCTTTATCCTCTTTATAAGTCACACCAAACCATTTTTCTGGAGTATCCAAAACTTTCATTCTAGCCTGACCGGAAGAAATTAATGAGTTTACAATAAAAGGCAAATAGAATTCAGCTTTTAGGGTTTGATTATTTTCCTTAATAAAATCTTTGAAATATGTTTCACAATGATTAAAAAATGAAGCTGGGAATCCCATTAAATTCATTGAAGCTGTTTCATTACCAGTTAGTGAAATAGGTCCTTTTCCCTCTTCCTTGTATTCTATTTTTCCTTCACTATCTTTTGTGATATGGGTTCTTTCTACAATTGTTTCCAAAAAATCTGCTTTATTTGAAGTACAGATTCCTCTGGATACAAATCCATGATCTGAAAGAGTATTTAAAAGTCTATAACCCACCATACAATAATCGGTGCTGTCAGAGCTAAGGTTCGAAAGATAATTAGAAATGGAATCAAAGGATTTGGAACCGTAGAAATCATCGGCATTGATTACTGCAAATGGCTCATTTATTTTTGACTTAGCGACCATTACAGCATGGCCTGTTCCCCAGGGTTTTACCCTGTCTTTTGGTACTTCAATTCCTTCCGGCACATTGGAAATTTCCTGTAATACATAGTCAGTAGCTATTTTTCCATTCAATTTCTTGTTGAAGAATTCTTTGAATTCACTTTCAATTTTTGGACTGATTACAAATACAACCTTTCCAAATCCTGCCCTAATGGCATCGTAAATTGAATAATCAATGATAGATTCTCCTGAAGGGCCAAATTTATCCATTTGTTTAATTCCTCCATATCTGCTTCCTATTCCTGCTGCTAAAATTAAAAGTGTTGGCTTCATTTAAAATTTAATATTTAAAAAAATTATCAAAATGTGATACTAAAAGTACTAATTACACAATCCAGAAATCGGTTTGTATGAGGCGAAATGAAATATTGTTCCGCAATAAAAAATATTTCCATTTGTAGAAACCTAGTGATTTTTACCGGGAGAAATAACCCAAAGGCTTTGCAAATTAATAAAACATTAGAGAAACGGTTCCAAAAATTGATTGTTGTTATTTTTGTTTAGTTTCACATGAAACTAATTTATTTTTTCTGATAAAATCAAATCAGAATTTTCTTTATTGAAATTATTTTGGATGATTTTTAATAATAAGTCAAATTTAGGGACAATACCACCACTTTAAACCCTTTTTAGTATTAGTATTTTTTTATAAATTAAAACTTGTTTTTACACCAAATTCAAGTTTTAATTTAATTTTTTGAAAGTTTTAAGCAATAATCCTAATACAAAATTAAGCCGATTTTCATTTTATCAATTCTGGGAAATTATTTTCAGTATAAAAATGTAAAAAGGCGCAACCCTAAAAGTTTATGAAAGGTAGCATCTTATTTTTACTGGTCATTTTGTCATTCTCAATTTCCTTTGGTCAGAAGTCGCAGCAGGAAGAGGCTTTGGAAAATATTAAAGTAGGCAATACTCTTCGAGAGGCTCAACAATTTGCAAAAGCAGAGGAGTTTTTAGAGGCTGGTTTGGGTGCTGTAAAAGGCAAAAATAAATATTGGGAAGCTTCTGCGTATGAAAATCTAGGTTTGCTTTACAGGGATCAGGGTCTGAGTGATCTTGCCATTACGAATTTGAGAAAGGCTTTGGACATTTATAAATCTCTGAAAAGTCAGGCTAGTATAAAAGGAGTAAGAACATTATTGGAAGGAATTGAGGAAAAAGAAACGCTTTATGCCGGAATTGAAATTGGGGCGAAAGGAGTGAAATTAAGCGTAATTGGAATTTATCTGAGTATTGAAGGGTATTATAAATTTAATATAAAGCATGATGATTCTAAAAATCCAAGTATTGTTACCATGACGGAGAAATCCATTGATGATGCAGTTGAAGCTGTAAATGGATTTGTTAAGGATATTAATGAAAAATTTGAAATTCCTGAGGAAAGAATATTTATTGTGGGTAGCAGTGGAGTGAAAATGGCTGCTGAGGAAAAATCTAAAATGAATTTGCTGAAGGAAAAGTTTTCTAACAAAATAGAAGGATACCAAAAAGAAATTAAATTTATTACTGCAGAAGAGGAAGCCTATTTTGTGATTATTGGTTCTACCTTACCCAAATACAGGGCAATTTCCAGTACACTTGATATTGGAAGTGGTAATACAAAAGGAGGATATTTGATGGGAAAGAAATTAGAAAAAATAGAACCAATTTCCTTCCCATTTGGTAGTAAAACTTTTGCCGAATTTATTAAAGAAAAGAAGTTTGAAAAAGAATTAGGATATGACTCTTTAGCCAATCTTTTGGATAAAGAAGTTATTCGTAAAGAAATAAAGGCGCAGATTGAAAAAAAAGGTGCGTGGATGTTCCCGATTTTGCAGGTCCAATGGTTCTCATTCGACCGATAATGCCTCCCCCGTGAAACACCCCCCGCGCCGGATGGCGCATTCCGTTCCATTTCATCCCGGCCCTGAACCATCTGTTTCATCCGCGCCGCTTTGCGCCGGCCGCGTCCTGTGGCAGGCTCCCGCCTCGGCGGCGCCAGCCGCCTTGTCTTTCA
>JAHQVQ010000391.1 GCA_019634305.1 Flammeovirgaceae bacterium
AGTCTACCCTGTTAATTCCATAAGCTGTTTCTAAAGAGTTAGATCCAACTCCAGATGCATAAGAAACAGTATTTTCTCCAGGATGATTTCCCAATATAAAGTTAAAGGCGTTATAGACATTTTCTTTGGGGAAAACTTCTGGCCAGCCTTCATGTAGAAAGTAATACTGAAATCCAAGGCTCTGAATATTCCAGCCACTTCCCCAGATATATGGCGTATAAGGAATACCAAATGGATTTTCCTTGTTTTGCTTAGTCACCACTTCAGTAAAATCTGCAACTGAAGAGGCTATATCCTTTGTGAAATTTTTATCATTTAAAATTGGAATTACCCGACCAAGTACCCAGCCTGATCTGGAAAAGTTTTTTTGATAATTTTTAGTATTTTCAAGAATAACATTTTTATAAGTATCCTTTTGAGTGGTGAGATACAATTCTGCAACAGCCAGTAATTTATTATTCCGGCTTCTTCTGGTGGTATCGTCTTTTAAAGTTTCCCAAAGAGATTCGGCTGCAGTTAAGCATTCTGCGGAAAGCGCTGGATTATAAGACTTCAAAACCCTGGAAGCAGCAGCAAGGCCTTTTACTACATGCAATTCCCTGGAAGGGTTTTCCTCTGTAAAAACCAGTCGATCATCCCGAACACCAGATTCATTTGCAGTAACTTCTTTCTCTCCCAGATTAGAATTGTATTTTCTGTTATCAGTCATCACTGATCCATCTCCAAGAAGAACATATTGCCTTAAATCAGGACATATAATTCCTCTATATAATCGTCCCAAATTTTTATATCCACCCAAAACAGTTAAAATTCCATGCTCAATCTGTTGCAACATATCAGGTTTGCCATCAGGTTGATGTAATTCCACAATCTTGTTTTCCTGATCTACTAAAGTTTCATCATAGGCTTCTCTAAATTGTTCGTAGGCTAATGATAAAATATAAACTGTTCCAATTTGTGACTCCACCCTTAAATCGTAATCTCCTGCATCATGCCAGCCACCAACAGCTAATCCGGGAACTTGCTCATAAGATTTGTATTTTGTTAAAGTAGAAGCTCCTTGAATATAACCATCAAAATGATTATGGTTAATAGGAGCCATTAAAGCATCATCCATATGGCACAGCCCATGCCACACTCTATAGCGGTCATTCACACGCATATGGCACATTTGCACTGGCAAAAAATACTCTAAAGTAGGTTGCCAAACATGTCGCTCATAAATATCTGATCCAATTTTAAATGGCTGACTTTTGTAATTACCATATTTGATTTGATAAATTCCAGGTGTTTTTATTTCATCAAAATTGAATTGATAATAATTGTATCTTAAATAAGGTCCCCAAAGTTGAGCTTCACTGGTTTTTATCACTTCTGGTTTGCCGTCCGACATTTTAAGCAATTCGAAATTTGCCACTTCAGTTTCATGTTTATCGAGTTCCACAACTGCCACCTTAGGCTGAGAAGGATGGTAACCCAATTGTGATAAATGGATTACAGGTTCAGATTTGAAATTAGGAATGGCATTAGGTGTAATTTTCCATTGAATGGCATTCTTTGTTTTTCCTTCAGGAAAAGAAGTTCTTACATTATACCAGCCATTATTGTGTTGAGCTCTTCCGTCCAGAAGTTCAAGATCTCCTGATATTGTTTCAATAACCATTCGTTGGGTTTCCAATTCCGGTGCAATTACCAGTTTTTTCCCGGTAGCCAGAGGCGTATTTTGATAAACCCCATCCTGATCAGAATACATTGGCCCATTCAATTGTCTTGGAAAAATCCCACTCTTTTCATCAAGTAAATAAGATTTCCCATATAATAATCCGGGAAACAATTCGAGATTGAAACCTACTTTCCCAATCCATTCTTTAGGTAATGGTTTTTGCAAATCTACTGCAATAAGAATTGTGGCACCTTCGGTACTTACTCGAATATCATAACTAAATTCCAAATCGGGATAGTCCACAGGGTTAAACCCTTTTCTGTTTTTGGACTCATCCGGGTAAGATAAATTAACTGTTATTTCTTTGGTTTCGCTATTTACAACACGCCCATTCATTTTTGGAACAGGTTGCCATTGGCCGGGAGTGGCTTCTAACCGAACATCACCATTTGCGGCTACTCTAGTTCCATTTTGAATAATGGTTACTCCGCCCTGATGTCCTTCAGGATAGAAATCATGAAATGCCATTACATTCACACCCTGCTTTTCAAAATACTCCTGGTCATTCATGATAAAATCTGATTCTGGGATTTGTTGTCCCAGAGCAAAATGTGCAATACTAATGCTGAGGAAAATTAAAGTCTGTTTGATAAGTAAATTCATGTTTATTTTAAAATATAGGATTGATGAATCTGGATGAATAGAAGTGTAATAAACCTTATTAATCTAGTTTAATGAAGGACTTTTATTATTATAAAAACAGTACTTTAGTCAGCTGAAAACAGATAATTTAAAGCTGAAGTGAGCTAAACCTAATTTTAAGAAATAATTTAATCCTTAGGTGAGGTAATTATAATTAAATAGATGTGCAGAATTAAATATACTTAATAAGTGCCACAACTTTTTGATAATGAGATAAAAGTACTCAATATAAATTATAGGCCGTACCTATTGTTAAAACATTCTACATCATTATTTAACAAAACCTTCACAAAAGGTTTTTTTGTACCCTGAGAGCTTATTAAAGCTTGATTTTGTTTATAATTGAGTATTATCTCTATTCCTATTATCCTTAACT
This sequence comes from Flammeovirgaceae bacterium, assembly GCA_019634305.1. GTDB lineage: Bacteria > Bacteroidota > Bacteroidia > Cytophagales > Flammeovirgaceae > Flexithrix. Next base: position 2,742 of record JAHQVQ010000391.1, read on the forward strand.
TTCTATTTCTATTCTTATACTTGAGAATTAATCCAGAAATAATAACTATTGAGGGAAATGAATCAATTAAAAACCACATCTCAATTTGATCGAATTAAGGACTGGTATGTTTTCCAATCCAGAATTTATGACCTTACCAGATGGACTTTTTTATTTGGCAGGAAGAAAATTATCAAACTCGTTCCATTTCAAAAAAATGACTCCTTTAGTGTGCTGGAAGTAGGTTGTGGGACAGGTACCACATTAAAATATTTGACGGATCGATTTCCCAATGCAAGGCTTTCTGGGTATGATTTATCTGAGGAAATGCTGGAGGTAGCCGAAAATAAACTTTCCAAATATGGAGAAAGGGTTAAGTTATTAAATGAGGCTTATACTCCTGGAAAAATGGTAAAGGAAAAGTATGATGTAATCCTTTTTTCTTATTGCCTTTCTATGATCAATCCGGATTTTGAAAAATTATTAGACCAGGCAAAAATGGAACTGAAAGAAAACGGAATTCTGGCATTGGTAGATTTCCACAATACGGATTATCAGTTTTACAAAGATTTTATGGAAGAAAACCACATCACTTTGGAAGCTCAATTACTTCCAGAATTGGAAAAACGTTTTAAGCCAGAATCCTTATTCATTAAAAAAGGACTTTTAGGAATTTGGAAATACTTGCTTTTCATTGGAAAAAATTCGGACTCCTAAAAGGTTAATTTTTTTTGAATTTATTATCTAATAAGTCCATTGGAATTTCCACAGGGCCGTTTTCACCATCTTGCCCACCACCCAGATAACAGCTGGAAAGGATTTTTATGGCCAGTTTTTTACCAAACTGATGTAGTTTTATAACTTCAATTGGGGAAGCAAATCTGTTTCTGTTGAGTAAAAGCAAAGTTTTTCCATTACTCTCCAAATGGAAAATTTTATTCTTATCAAAGAACTTAATCAGACTTGAAGTAAACAGTTTTCGAATAGCTTTTTCGTCTGGTCCTTTGAGTACAAATTTATCTGAAAAGGCTTTAAATTCTTTGAAATCAATATCATCATGTTCAGAGAAATCCATGATTCTATCGAACAATTCTTCCTTCTCCATTACGAAAGCAGGAATTTCAATAGGCAAATGAATGAGATGAGCTGTGGTATGATATACATTTCTACCTAATAATGCTCCTTCATCATAGGTTATATCAAATATTTCCCAATACATATTCCAATCATCCAGGTAAGCGGAAATGAAATTATTACCATTTTCAATTGGCCTTGATTTAAAAAACTGGAAATGATTCAAATGGAACATTTTCCAGTTATTGGCCGGATTAAATTCCCAATCATAAGTCTCACAGATCAATTTCAAATCTTTCTGACGAGTGGTAAGTCGCGCAATTCTTTTCTTAAATTTTTTACTTAATAAATGAAGGGACATAGGATGTTCAGATGTCCTGTAATGAAGGCTTAAACCTATAATATCGAAATTTCTCCCATTTTGTTTCCATTTTTCGGCATAGTCATAGATAAATTCTAAAAGGGTAAAATCAACCAAAAGAGCATGGGAAAAACCAATTACAATATCATTTTTTGGAGGAATATCTTCCAGCATACTTTTCAGTTTCAGTATACTTACAAAATTGGCAATACCTTTAATATTAATAAAATATTTCCCTCTCTTTTCCTTCATTACCTTTATGGTAGGATTATAAGTATATTTTGAAAACAAAGAAATATCCAGTTTGGCATTTACAAAGTGAACAACCAGGGTAGTAATTACTCCTAAAAATACTCCCCACAAAATTCCAAGCACAAGTGCCATTACCAAAGTAACTGAAAAAATGATTAGCTGCTCGGGCCCTTTTTGGTAAGTTTCTTTAAATACTTTTGGAGAGGCCAATTTAAATCCGGTAAACACAAGAATAGCAGCCAGAGCAGCGAGGGGAAGCTCTTTTAGTACTGGAGTTAAAAAAACCACCATCACTAGTAGAATAATACTATGGAAGAAGTTGGACCATTTGGTTTTTGCACCATTTTGTACATTTACTGAACTTCTAACAATTACAGTAGTAATAGGTAGACCACCAATTAAAGCAGATAAAATTGTACTTAAACCTACCGCACTTAAATCCTTGTTTAAGTCAGTTGATCGTTTGTGAGGATCAAGTTTATCGACTGCTTTTGAACTAATGAGATTGATTAATGAGCCTACCAAAAGGATGCTGAATACTGAAATCCAGAATTCCGGAAGATTGATTTTGGAAAAATTAGGGAAAACAAATCCATCAATCAGATTATTGGGGATATTTATAAGGGATTCTTTTCCTATTTCAAAAGTTTGATTAAAACCAAGGAAGGTAAAATTATTAAGATATTTGAGTCCGAATGCAAGAGGTATAGAAAAAATCAGAACCCACATTGGAGCAGGAATCAAATGAATTGTTTTATTATTAATTTTTGGATAGACGATTAATATCCCAATACTCACTACAGCTATAATAGTGATTAATGGGTTTAGATTGATCAGGCTATGGGGTATTTCCAGTAATACACCAAATGCATTTTGTGCTGAAGAACTTACTCCTAAAGCCACATGAGCCTGTTTACCCAAAATAATTACACCAATGGCAGCCAACATCCCATGAATTACCGATGACGGAAGTAAATCACCTAGTTTGCCCCATTTTAGTAATCCTATTGCTACCTGTAAAATCCCAGCTACAACAAAAGCAGCCAAAACATAAGGCCAACTTGTTCCATCAGGATCAGCCAATGCAGCATTTGCTGCCAAAATTACTACAATTAATCCGGCTGGAGGACCATTGATGCCTAAATAACTGGATCGAAAAAATGTGGTAAAAATCCCTCCAATTACCGAAGCAATTATTCCGGACATAGGAGGAACCCCTGCCCCAATGGCAATACCTAAACCCAATGGAAGGGCGATCAGAGAAACGCTTATCCCTGCAACCAAATCTGATTTCCAATTAT
>JAHQVQ010000033.1 GCA_019634305.1 Flammeovirgaceae bacterium
CATCAACAATGGATTGTAAATTTTCAATGGATTTCTTATCATCAAAGTCCATTTTTTCAAGAACTTTAATTGCTCTTGCTTTTGTTAGTTTAAAAACTTCGTCCTTTTTTGGTACAAATGTTTTATTTCTCTTAGGCTTTACCTTGGTTAGAAAACTTTTAATATCTTCCGGTTTCTCAATTTTCATTTGAGCCATACCTTCATATTTCCCTACTTTTTGGAGAGCCGACTTATTCACCTTTGTTTCTCCCGCTAAAATTTCCTTTTTTAATGTAGGGTTAACCATTCCTATTTTCTCCAGACCTTTAGCAAAATCTGCATCTCCAAGTATTGTATTTTTACTTACACTATATTCCTTTGCAAGTTTTTCATGAGTTTTCTCCTTTTTTGAATGGTTATTTTCAGGCAAGTCCCAAATTTTGGAACTTGATTTTCTATTCCCTCCATGATTCCCCTTTTCCCTCTCATATCTTAAACCTCGAAGATAACTACGTTGTGCATCAGTCAGGTTTCTTCTTCCTAACTGGTTAATGATCATCCAGTCTTTTACTGATTCAAAGTTGGGGTATTTACCTTCATCCAATATGGTTATCCCATAATCTATTTCATTTCCTTCTGCCTGAATTTTCTGGATAATACTATATCTGTTATGACCATCAACCAGAACATGCCCTCTTTCATCCTTCCACAAAATCAGGTCTTCTCTTAAGCCTTCCTCCCTTATACTATTTTCCAATAACAGCCTTTCCTCCTCACTTAATGGAGGAATAAAAGAGCGGAGTTCCGGATCAACAATTATCTCTTTTTTGCTAAACTTTCCTATCACTCCAGAAAATGCATTTAAAACTTTTTCTTTTTGGATAGGCTCGCCTTGTTCGTCATCAAATTTATTCGCAATCTGCTTTAATTTTTTTAGCTTGGACATTCTAGTTAGGCTTTAATTCTTTTTACAACTTCTTTTGCAAGCTCCATATGATCAACTGCACCATGGCAGTTTTTATCGTAACTAAAAATATCCATTCTTGCTATTATAGATTCTTTTACGGTAGTATTTCTTCTTATATTCGAATTGAAAATTTGATTTTCATACGAACTTTTCAAAGCATCTATCACAAACTGATTGGCATTAGTTTTTTCATACATGGTAATTAATAATCCCAGGCAGGATAGGGTAGGGTTCATCTTTTCATCCTCCTTTATTTCCGCAATAATACTTTCCATACTTTTCAGTCCTTGAATTGAATATTCGTCTCCAGCCTGAATTGGAAATAAGTACCAGTCACTTGTCATTAATGCATTAGCAGTATAAACACCCAGAGAAGGTGGGCAGTCAATCAGAATATAATCAAACTCTTGCTTTATATTCTTAAGCCCTTTATAAAGCTTATAATTTCTGTTCATAGCACTATTCAACTGGTTTTCAATTAAGGCTAATTGAAGGTCCGATGGAGTAGCAAAAAAGCCATCTCCAATTTCCAGTACAGGAACAGTTTCATTTTCACCATAAACATTATAAATTGATTTTGATGGCTTTGTAATACCTATTCCCCTAGTCATATTCGCTTGTGGGTCATTATCAATAATCAAAACTTTATTGCCCATCAATGATAATGCCTTCCCCATATTAATAGTTGTGGTGGTCTTTCCAACGCCTCCTTTTAGATTTAAAATAGAGATAATCTCAGCCATTATTTCCTGTATTTTTTTTGACTTTAAAATTAGAAAAATTTCTTTGTATTTGGATTTAATTTATCAAAATTCAGTCATTGGAATAATCATTTTTATTCCCCTTTAAAAAATTGAATCTTTTTTTATCGGTGTGTAGCCTTTTATCTTAATCGAAAAACAATAAGTTGATTTTAAAGAAAAAATCAATTGTTACTGTTTATCCAAATCTGTGGGGTTAATTCTTTTGTTTTTCGCCTTTCTCTTCAACTTTTTGATGTCCTCCTCTGGTGGGATATCCTCAGGTTTAATCCCTGTATTTTCTATTAAATATTCCCTTATTGCTTTACTGTTTCCTTTATGTTCTTCTGATATATGGCCTTCTCCTTCCAATGCCTTTTTCAACATGTTAAAATCTGTAGTTTCTACTGCCAGGTCTTTCCCTTTTAATAGCAGCGTCCGCATATAATCATTTATATTCTCCTCTTCACCTAAACCATATTTTTCATGAATATTTTTTCCATCGAATAACGACTTATCTCCTTCATTTATAATTCTTGAAAAACCATCCTTATCTACTCCTTTCGATTGAGCATTTTGAAAAAACTTGTCTTCTGTTTCCTGTAATTTCCTTCTGGCGGCAAGTCGCTTATTAGTCTTTTCATCTATATGCTGAGCTCCTACATTTGCCAACCAAATTTTAAATGGTTCAGCCTTAGGGGAGGGGATGGATTGAATAATACGAAAAAGATTTTCCTTGTTGGCACAATCAGTTTTATAACTTTTACCATCATTGGCCTTCACTTTCAGTTGTCCGCATAATTCGGACAACTGCACTCCAGAACTCTTCTTTTCTTTACTTTTTAAATCGCTCCAATATTTTCTTGGCCTTGAAGACTCTGTTAATAAAGCAATAATATCAATTACAACAAAATACCATTGTTGTTCCTCCTCAATCCAGATTCTTCTTACTTCCTGATTTTCAAATAACAGAATCTCATTCATAACACATCACAATAATTAAAGTACTATTAATTCGAAAACTGAATTACATATTTCTTGTTTCCATATTTTCCGGGAACAATATCAATCTTTGTCACTAATCCTATTTCAACAGCAACCCTAAAGGCATTTTCAATTGTTTTTTTAATTCTGCTATAATGGCTGTTTTTCTTATATCTGTCAAGGTTCATTACCTGGATAAGAGTATTGTAATAGTATTCAATCTTAGAGTTTTTAGAACAATGTTGCGCTTGATACAAATGTTTTACAAACAATTCAATTGAAACATTGGGTCTTCCTTTTTGTGCTTTCCTTAGCTTCTGATTGATATCACCTGGTAGAAGGAAATAAGTATTTTGTTTCTTCTCAGATTTATAATCGAAAAAACAAGAATCCACCTGAACCAAAAAAGTAGTTTCCTCTTTTTGATCCAAAAATTTATATGCTTCAATAAACTGGACTAACCTCACAATCTTAAAACCTACCTTTTTCCTATTGTCTTTTTCACCAGTTACTGGAACCATAAATTCCTTATAGTGTAAACTAGCTAAAGCATCCTTCACCTGCTCCCTGCTTTTTTTATTGTAGGTTGAAGAATTTATTCCCATAAGTTTGTAAAGCATGCCCAACTCAAACTCAAATTTTGCATGGTGATCATCTTCCTGATAATAAAGGAAATTACTCGACTTTGCCATTTGAGCCATTCCCACCACAGCTGTAAGTGCTCTTAATTCATAACCAGTAAGTTCACTTGTAACTTTGGTTTTAAGCTCTTCATTTTTCAGTTTATCTTTGAAATAATCTGGAAGTTCGATAGAATATTTATCCTCACCTTTTTTATGCAGCGATAAAACCCTGTCAATGGATCTGTTAATCTCCTTGATATGTTCAGTATCGGATTCAAACAATTTTAATTGAAAATCATCGAATTGTTTTCGAGATTCAACTTTTAACAGTCTGGTTGGATAATTTATTTTTTCTATCATTATCAATCCATTTTCTAAGTTTGATTATTTCAAATATATGGGATTTAAACTAGCTTTTGGCTTATTTAACAGTACCTTATGGCTTATAAGAATTCTTCATATGGCTCCTTTGCCAGTACCATTTGGCTTATCTACCAGTACCTTATGGATTATCTGGCAGTACCATATGGCTTACTTGCCAGTACCTTTCGGATTATTTACCAGTACCTTATGGATTATTTCGGTATTTTTAATACGCTGATTACTAGTTGTTTATGAAAAACAAGTTTAAATATATCTATTTTGCCAGTACCTTATGGCTTTTAAAAAATACGCATTTACCAAAAATACCAGTACCATATGGCTTATTCTGACAACTTATGGCTTATGAAGATTACCAGTACCTTTTGGCTTACCTGCTAGTAACATTTGGCTTAAGTTCCAGTACCTTATGGATTATTTGCCAGTGCCTTTTGGATTACCTGAACAGTACCTTATGGCTTGGTTTAACAGTACCATTAGGCTTATTTGCCAGTATCTTATGGCTCCAATACCAGTACCATTTGGCTTGTTTAACAGTACCATATGGATGGTTTACCAGTTCCTTATGGCTTATGGTTTTTCATAAATCACTGATTATCAATTATTAGTGTGCTTTGTTACATGTTTATAATATATATAAATTATAGAACTAATATAATTTATAGACGAGCACTGATTTTTTGGATAAAATCAGACTCTTGTGAAGAGTAAATTAAAATAACCATTTCACCATTATTTTTTTGTAAAATTGAATGTAGCACTATCTAAATAGTTGATTTACAACTAAAATACAATATTTAAAGTTGTTAATCAACTTTTATGTCAAAAAAATATTCTACTTTATTTAATATTTAAAATATGGAGGATAAATACGAGAAAAAAATACAAGAGATCTTACAAAAGATTAGAGATAAAAGGAAAAGTCTCAAAATCACTCAGGAAAAAATAGGAATTGATCTGGGTATGACCCAAAGTTCTTATAAAGAATTAGAAAACGGAAAAACTCAGATAAAACTTATTAGCTTTTTGAAAATATGCGAATATCTTAATATTAACATGAGAGACTTATATTTTTCAGAAAAAGATAAATTGTTTTTAATTAATCAGAGTATTGAGAAATTAATAAATACCCAAAAAGAATCTTCTTTAAAGAGAAATGAAAACTTTGAATTAATTATGGAAATGTTAAAATTAATAAAGGAAAATGTAGAATCGAATTAATAAGTGTTCAAAATTTTGTAGAAAGGGGCTCCTTCTAGCTATTTATTTCCCTTCCCATTTAGTGGATTAATTACACCTCCTTTAATTTTATTTTTACTTCTAAATTGATCCATCAACTTCCCTCTTATGCACTTTTTCAACCTTTTCGAAAAAGAGGTTATTTTTTCCCCATGAAAGGGTTTGAGTGGGCAGGGGGAAAAGGTAAGCAAGATGGGTTCGGGCAGGGCCCGAACCTTATTATTTGTAAATTACTGATAATCAGCCAATTAACTATTTTTTGGTACCCAAAAAGGTACCCACTTTTTTACAAAAATGGGTACCACAGTTGTATTTTCAGTGAATTAGGGCTATTTTATGGTTACCATTGAGGGTACCACGGCGGGTACCTTTTTGCCAAAATCATTAAAATTTCAAGAAATGGAGAATAACAGATATGCGGTGATTAAGGTAAATCCTGCCACAAAGGAAAGGTTTGAAAAGCTGTGTGAACGCTATAATTATCCGAAAGTAGAGATGGCAGAAAAGATTTTCCACTTCATGGAAGTGACGGGTTATCATCCAGATGATACTACTGTACAAACACCAGGGGAGGAGATCAAAAAACTGCGCAATACCTTGGTGAGTTTTATGCGAAAGCAGGAATCAGATATCTTAAAACCGATGGTGAACCAGATGGATGAAGCGGTGCAAATGCTGGTCAGGTTTGTGAAAACCTATGATGGTGAGTCATCAGGATTTCCAAGCCCAAAATTGCCCCAAATACAAACAGAGAAACAGCCATTGCCCCAGGTATCACCAGCAACACAGTTGAATAAAAAACCAATAGAAAAAAAAGAGGAAAACCTTGAAAAACCAGCATCAACAGACTTACTTGCCGAAAAGGAAGCAGAGATAAAGGACTTAAAAGCCAGATTGAAGCAACTCTCCGGGGCGTTGACTCATAAGGCTACAGGTATGGATAGGGCCTATGTTTTGAATATATCCAAAAGTGATTTCCAGCGATTGTTTCGGGATTTGTAAGATGAGCATGAAAAAAATAAAGGAAGTACCATTATTTCTGTCCAACTACTGATTATGTATTATAAAATCCATCCACCTCAATACTATGGCGGTAATACCGATAGCTGTGTGGGATTAGTAGAATATTTAGAAAAGGAAAATGAGGGAAAGGCCTTTGAGGAAGGTACCTTTTTTTTCTCCCATGAAGCTGATTACCATACCCCAACCAAGGTGCGGCAAAGCATCGATGGAAATGTAAAAAAGCTAGGCCAACAGGAAGCGAGGTTTTACATGATGACCCTGAATCCAAGTCCGGAAGAACTGGCCCATATTCAAAAGAGTAATGGTCAAAATTATACGGAAGCCTTAAAAAGTTATACCAGAGCAGTGATGGAAGCTTATGCAGCTCATTTCAACAGAACCTATAAAGATGGCACAGCCTTAAGTGGAAAGGATTTGGTGTATTTTGCCAAAATAGAACAACTTAGAAGCTACAAACCCTGGGAAAAAGACTATCAGGAGATTTATGCCCATAACCAAACGATCAGGAAGGAAATCTATCAGCTCACTTGCCAAGAAACTTCACAAAAGGTCAAAGCAAAAATAGCTAAACTGGAAGCGCAATATATTCGCAATCCGGAAGGGACTATTATCCTGCCTGGTCAGGCTAAAGACGGACTGCATACCCATATCCACCTGATCATTAGCCGAAAAGATAAAAAGCAGGAATTGAAACTCTCCCCAATGGCAGCATCAAAGGGAAGTGAAAATACCCTGAATGGAAAAACAACCAAAATAGGCTTTAATAGAGAGGCTTTTGCTGAAAAAGTACAAAGCATTTTTGATGTGCAGTTTGGTTATAAAAGAAGTTTGCATGAGTCCTATCAGTATTACAAAGCAAGGAAACATTCACCCATCAAATACCTGAATTACCTGACCCATTTTCCAGCCCCGGAGTATCTGTTGAGACAAGCCGTATTGGAAGCTGTTAAACAACTCATCAAGGAAAACAAAACACTTGAGCAAATGCTGTATTTCCCCAAAAGCACAGCAGGGATGAGAGATAAAGTAGTAGGAAAGACCGTAAACCTGATTTTAAAGGGCATCACAGGCCCAAAAGCAGCCATGGGCACACCAGTTACCATAACGGCACAACTTCTTAAAAACATCATTCAAAAAGCTTTAAAAATGACTTTACAAAGCTCAGGGATATCATTTTAGCACAACTGCCTGGCTGTAGCCAAAATCTGATCGAAGTTATTTTTTAATTCAACCGGAGTCCAGTTATAAATGGGTTGAAGCGGTTTTTCGATCACAGGCAGCAAATCGAAATGAACTTTTCTGTTAGCTCCTTTTTCATCGAAAACGAAAGCCTGCCCTTGAGCGAGTTGATTAAATTCCTGGCCATAATGTTTTTTTCTGTCCTGAAAAGTAGTGGTCAGCCGAGTGTCAGTCCCCAAACCAGCTGATCGACTTACACTGGTTCTTTTTTCCCGGATTATTTCAAACAAAGATTCATAATACTTCATGGTGGATGGATCATTGGCTTTCCCGATGATTTTAGCATTGAGATTGGCCATAATGGATAAGAACTTCTGTTCCCCATACATTAAAACCCCATCAATTTTATCCTGAATACCCAAAACTACGGCAATGTTGTAGGAACGTAAAGTTTTGAGCACTTTATCCAAATCTCCAACTTTAATAGTTGCAGCTTCATCGAGAATGAAAACTGAAGGATGACGATGGCGTTCTGCCATCTGCATCAAAACACATTTGGTCAGGGTGGCCAGAAATGGCGTTAGAGCAGCATCGTATTTGGGATGGTTGATAATGTTTAAAGCACAAAGATGATCGGGATGATTAATGGCCAGTTCCAGGTCGTGACCAGAGAAAATAGCAAAAAGTTCAGGAGAAACAATTTTTCTAAAAGCATTGGAAAGCGTAGTCATGATGGCGGCTAATTGGCGATCAGTATCGGCTGAATCGAGTAATGGTTTGGCTAAAAGGGAAGCATAATGACTGGCTTTGATGTAATCAAAAAGCTCTTCAAAAGATTTGGTCATCAGAATGGCTGAAACATGAGCAAGATTACAGCACTCTGGATAGCTTTCTTTGGTTCTCCAGATGACACCAGCAAGAGCGGCTTCTGCAATTTCAAGGAATATTCGGTTGCCACTGCCATTGTAATCCCCTAAGTTGGAAATTAATGCATTGCTTAAAGTATTGACATCATCGAATTTTTTTAAATAATCAGGATGAATGGGATTCACACGATGAGAGAAATTAGGCTGAGCAGGGCAAACAAATTTTAAAGGTAGAGTAGGGTAGAGGTGGTAAGCACTGTTGACC
>JAHQVQ010000392.1 GCA_019634305.1 Flammeovirgaceae bacterium
ACAAACCTGAGATAAAAAAGGGAATTGCCTGACTATTTTTGATTCATTTTTAGTTAGCCATAGTCATAACAGTTGGTTTTGAACTGGCTGACTTAATTTGGAATTTAAAAAGTACTCAAATTCAATGGAATGAATTCTATTGAATTTACAATGATTGGGTAGGAGGAGATTATTTGTATTAGTGGGAGAAAAAATTGAATGTTTATTAGTTGGTATTCTATATACAGTAGTATTAGAGATAATGTAGTTACTCAACAACCCTATAAAAATATAGGAATTCAGATAGAAAAAAATCAAACCTCTATTAAAGAAATTATGTAATATGCAATGAATTTTGCTCCGCTGTTTTTACCGGGATTGTTATAGTGAAAGTAGTTCCTTCCTCCTCAATACTTTCTAAACTTATTACACCATTTAACTTTTTTATAGCTTTATCGGCTATATAAAGACCAAGACCATTGCCTTCAGACATTAATGAACCAATAAAGAACATATCAAAAATATTGGGAATAAATTCAGATTTAATTCCTATTCCATTGTCTGAAATTATTAAAATGAATTCGTTTTTAGTACTTTCTACAAATTCTATTTTAATTTTTGGAGTTTGAATACAAAAAATAAAAGCATTATCAACCAATGAATTAAGGATTAATTGAATAAGACTGAGGTTTGAAAATATTGTAGCATCATCTTTAAATTTGAAATCAATGGATCCCTCTTTGTAATTAAATTTTTCTTTTATAAACATCACGAGGTTTTCCACTTTTATTTCTTGGATTTTATCGAAAGCTTTATTAATTGTACTAATGGCCATGAGCTTTTCAAGTGTCTTTCCCATTTTTTGAATAGTAAAATTAATTCCATCCCAAAATTCTTTTGTAGGCTTGTTTTTTTCCATGAAGGCAAGTTGAATGAGTCCTTCAAATCGGGCTAAAGGACCCTTCAAATCATGAGAAGTTCTATAAAGAAATAAATCAAGCTCAGCGGTTCGTTGAGCAACTATTTCCTCTAAATTTTGATTAATGGATTGAATTTCTTCTGTTCTTTCTTGAACAATTCCTTCTAAGTCTTCATTAATCTTATCTTGTAATATTTTATTTTGCTTTAATTGCTTAATGAGTTCAATTTGTGCATGACGCTTTTTTTCTTCATTTAATTTAATCTTATAGCCTAGTCCTAAAGAAAAAACTACCATTTCTAATAATACTCCTAATTGGAAAAAATAAGCATATGCATCTAATCTAAAGAAATGGAGGAGAATTGAAGCAATTCCTCCAATAACCAAAACAACACTTCCTACTAATACAAAATTAAAGGTTTTTATATGTTTGGGAATTCGAGTTAACATCACTAACCCAAAAACAAGTTGACCAAATACTACAATGTTAGAAATTCTAATTGGGTAAAAAGATTGGGAGGTTAATTTCTGTAGGGCTATTACAGCAATGAAAGTAATAAGGCTTATTTTAGTTGATTCTTTTATTATTTTATCCCAAAATGGAATGTGTTTTTTAGTTTCAAGAAATGCTCTAAAAAAAAAGAAATAGAATGTAGTACAAAGAAGTAAAATACTCCATATATAACTATTAACAAATGGGTAGTCTGGAAAAATAAAAAAACTGGTGAAACCAAAGCTCCATAGAAAATATAAAGAAACAGATAAAACATACAATCCATAATACAGGTATGTTTTATCTCTATTTACTAAGTAAACTATTAAACTCAATAGTAAGATTATCCATAAGACACCATGGAAAAAACTTTGTTTTATAAAAGTGTGATTTGTGTTTTTTATCCAATTTTTCTCATGAACCAATTTTGGGAGAATATTTGGTTTAAAACCAGTAATCGTTCTTACCTTGAAAAATATTGTTTTAGTTTGGTTTGGTTCAATTAATATTTTGAAGGCACAGTCTTTTCTGAAACCCATCACTTCTTTTAAACTTTCCTTAACAAATTCACCAGCATACTTTACATTATAGGTTGAATCATTTTGTCGTAAATAAAGTTCTACAAAACTGTTAGTATTTAAGGTTAAGAAGATATTTTGAAAATTTTTAGATACATTTTGTAAGCTTAATTTTCCCCAATAGCATGAATTGGATTTAATAGCATTTTTGAATTGGGCATAAGGTATAAATTGGCTCTGGAAGTTATTTGAACTGACTTTTTTGATATTTAATCCACCATCTATATCCTCATAGATTTGAAGGAATTGAGCAACTTCTGGAGATACTTCCCAATCATTTTCCAAAACTATTGGTGTCTGTCCAAATAAGTTACCTGCCCAAAATAGACTGCATACTACAATGACAATTTTTGTGTAGATATAAAAATAATTAATCATTAAAATTATATATATGTTGTTGAAAGGTGATTTTGGATCTTTAACTCAACATCTTTTTGTGAAATAGATCCGAAATTTTTTATCTACAGTCTATTGTGGTATATTCTAATTGGCTACCTAAATGATCATAGGTATTTTATAGTTTTGAAAAATTTATCAGGCAATTAAGATATTAGATTATTTATAGTGACTAAGAATAAATTAGAATTTTTTTTTAAAATGTAAAATATTTATTTGATAAAAGTATTGTAAACTGAATTTCTTCCTATTAAAATTAATTCTATTTCCTTCAACTAAATGGAATATACCTAAAACCTTTTGTGCCCATAACTGAGTTATCATTTGTTACTTTTATAGTAATTAATTGCATTTTTTGAGCTAACAAATAGATAAAACCTTCATGGAAATATTGGATTAATGGATAATAATGCTAATCTTCACATGCCAATTTTATTCACCATAGATTACAAATAATTTAAAAAATTAATAACTGAAAAGTTAAAATATAATTATCCATAACAATGTATTTATTATAAAGTTATATCCTTAAAAATAGGTATTGATTTAGGATGAAATTTCAATTAACTTAAAATAGTCAAAATACTAGTGTTAAGTCAAGCCTTGAATTTTGGGTAAGTAATTGTGGATTTTGTGGTAGGTTAAGGCACAAAAAATGAGCATAGCCGTATTTGAACCAAACCTAAAGGTAGCAAAATTAACAAAAGGAAGAAATAATATTAAGCTGTAGGTTCACTAAACAGCTTAGTATTATGAAAAATCTTATTTCTCGATTACCAGTTTATGTGCGGTATTGAGTGGAGCGGATGATTTTGAAGAGATTGAAGCCTATGGTCAGGAAAAGGAGGGTTTTTTACGAGGATTTTTGGACTTACCTAATGGCATACCCTCACATGATACCTTCAACCGAGTATTTCGGAAAATGGAGGCGGATAAATTTGAATCCTGTCTTCGAGCATATTGCTCAGAAATATTAGATAGCCTAAAGGATTGTCAGGTAAATATAGACGGGAAGGTATTACGAGCTACGGGTGAAAAAGGGAAGAAAAGTTCAGGTCTTTGTTTAGTAAGCGCATGGGTATCAACGCATTGTTTGAGTTTAGGTCAGCTAAAAGTTTCAAAAAAAAGTAATGAAAAAACCGCTATTCCAGATTTAATTGAGCAAATAGATCTATCAGGGGCATTAGTGAGTATAGATGCGATGGGTTGTGATAAGCAAATAGCCCAACAGTTGAGAGCAAACCAAGCTGATTATTTATTGGCACTCAAAAAGAATCAGGGCAACTTGTTTGAAGAAATCCATGATTGGATGCAGTCCAGGAAGGAAAGTTTTGACCAATACCAAGACATCGATTATCAAGGCGGTCGCATTGAGAACAGAACCACCTATAGCAGTAATGACTTAACTTTTATAGATGAACTCTGTGGATGGAAGGATGCTAAAAGTATAATCATGGTAGCATGTGAAAGAAGTTTCAAAAACGGCAAACAAGCTAGCAGCTTTCAAACACGCTTTTACATTAGCAGTGCAAAAAAAGATTCGTGTTTCTTTGGAAAGGCTACCAGACACCACTGGAGTATTGAAAATCAGCTACACTGGCAACTTGATATGGTTTTTAGTGAAGATAGACAGAAAGTTAGAAAAGGCCATGCGCCAGAAAATATGGCAACACTTAGAAAAATGGGACTCCAGCTATTAATGAAACATAAAGGAAAAAACAGCTTGAAAAAGACAAGAAAAAAAGTAGCCTGGAATCAAAATCTATTACTATCTGTGCTTAATGAATTTTAACCTAAATTTCATGCGTTTAACCTAGCATCCAACATAAATTTAATTCTTTTTAATTCGAAGTGCTAAATAAGGTTTGGCTGGTAAATTTACTTTACATTTCCCCTTAAAAACTCCTTTTATGGGTGATATTTTCATTTCCCACGGATTAATTATATCAATAGAATATTGATTGCCTTCGGGAAAATTAAACTCCCAAAAAACCGGCTGATGATCTGCAAAATAGATTAAAATCTGATCATCAAAACTTCCACTGGCTATTTTATCCCACCAGCCTTTGGGCTTTATTTTATCTGGTCTTTGGGAAGGAGCCTGTTCCAAAATTTCCTTTAAGAAGGCAATTCTTTTAGCACTTGATCCTTTTAATTCACCACCTTTGGCCCACCAAATTATATCATTTTCATCCATATAAGTTTCCCCATGTGTGGTGTATATGCCATTCACAATCCCTATCCAATACCTGTTTATTAATTCTTCTGGTGAAATACTTCCCCAAGGAGTATTAAGATCACCTTCATATTCACATTCGTCATTGATGATAGGCTTATTGTATTTTTCGGCTAATCCCGCCACATATCGCATATCTGGGTTTTGGATACTCACATGAGTCACCCATGGTTTTGACCAGTCAAATTCAACTCTGGGATGATTGTGGTTAGAAATCAAATGATCATAATTATCATTATCCATTACAATTTTTGCAAGGGCTTCCCACTCTTTATCCGACTTTTCAAGTAAGTGAAATTCATTTGCCATGGACCACCATATATTCCGAAAAGCAGAAAGCCTGGCTGTTAAATATTTTAGGTAAAAAGTTGAGGTTTCAAGATCCAATTTATTAAAATCCCATTTATCATAATCATAAGGATGGAATAAAATTAAGTCAACTTCAATACCCAAATCCTGCATTTGAATAATTCTTTTTTCCAGGTTCCTCCAATAATCTATGTTGAATTTAGAAAAATTGAAATTTTCCCTGTTATCTCCTTCAAATGGGTAATAATCCGGATTCCCCTGGTTAAAAGTATAATGTTTTGGAAACACACACATTCGTATTTTATTGAATGATGTTTCGGAAAGTGTTTTTACCGTCTGATCCTGCAATTCCTGCGGCTGGTGAGTCCATGCATAACAAGTTGTTCCAAATGGTAAATAAGGGGTGCCATCTTCATAAGAAAAGTGCCTGACATCTGCCACTTTTACCTGACCATGATTTTCTCTGGAAGGCTTGATACAGGTAAATTCCCCCTTTTTATTGTTCAGCATTTCCTGATTACTGATAGTAATATAAGACCAGTCTCCTTCTGATTTAGGCATAAATCGGATTTTATAAACACCATTGCCATCGTAAAATCCATTACAAGTTATTTTTTCTGCTCCTTTTGCAAATGTTGCTGTGAGCTCAATTTCTTTAAAAGGATTTCCATCAGAAGGGCCTCTTAGAGATAGTTCAAACATATCCCATTTTCCCACTTTCATTTGAGCTATTGAAAAATTGGATAAACACATTACAAAACCAACCAGAAACATTGTCCTAATCTTAGGAGCAAATAGACTTTTTTTGAAGTTTTTATTTTTGGAATTTAGTTTTGGTTTTTCGGTAAGTAGCTTCATTTTAAATTATTTTTTGAAAGCTTATAATCTTTCATTTGTGATACAACATTAATGATTTAAGTTGATGATTTTCGAATTTTGGACTTGGCTTTATTGATTTGAAATATTTTTTAGGAGACTATTTTTTTAGAAATAATATTATTTGATAATCTCAAAAATCTGGTCAGTGATACTTTTGATATTAACTTCTGATGTGAATTCTCCATCTAATTTTTTAAGATACCATGTTACTTTGTAAGTCAGGGATTCATTTGGTTGAAGTTGCTGATATTTTCCATGATTTTCAAGTTCAATATATTTTAATTTTTTATTAATATAAACTTTTACAAGTCCATGTGTTGGAGAAACTTCCTCTTCCGAAAAAGTATCAAACTTTTTGATGAATAGAAAATTGTTATTATTCAAATGACCTAGCCAGCCTTCATTGGGAAAAGCAAAAAGTTTTTGTTGATCTTTTAAAGTCTCCTCCTTATAAAAAAAATACTGATGATTTTCATTTTGATTAAAAGTAACAGTGGCGGTTTCAAAGTTGTCTTTTGAGCCTTTTGGAAATAAAGTTAAGCCACCCGCAGGAACAACAGTAATTTCCCATGGACCGACTTTTTTAATGTCTTTTGAAATGTTCTTCAACTCATAAATGATTTCCAAACTTTCATCATTTTCAAATCTAAATATCTTTTCACCTGAAAACCATATGGGGCATTTAGTGAACTTTCAATTTTCAAGATAATTTTCATTTTGTTTGATAATACTATAAGCTTCTTTATGAATAGCCGGGTAGGGAGGCCAGTTCCAATCGCTTTGTGGTGCTGTTCAGAAAGTAGAGCCATAATTAGGTGATTCTGAACTGTTTTGTTTTAGGATTTCTTCCTTTTTTAATTGAAATGAAGTGATTCTCCCCCCGGTATTGGGATCGATTAATACGGAAAGATTTCCTTTTTTTAGTTCAATAGACTGGATTTTTTGTCCTTCCATAGAATTTGACTTATTGGAACATGAAAATAAGGTAGTAAGAAAAACTGATAAAATTAGTAATAAGAATTTGGGTGTCATAAATGTCAATTTTCTGGAATGAGAGAGATTAAATTTTGAACCTAAATATAATGGTTATTTCCAAGTGGAGAAGAAGCATTTTACAAATTAGGAGAAATGTATTCTGGAAGAGTGAATAAATTTTATCAAAAAAAATAAAAAAAAATATGGAATTGAAATAAGGCCTGCATCATGGAATAAAACAAAAAGATAAACCATGAGAAATTCCGTTTTAAGAATCATTTTTATTTCATTGGCTATAATGATAGCCAATGCCTGTTCAAAGAATACTCAAATTGCAAAAGAGGAACCCACCCCGGATTTAACCGCTCCTTCAAAAGTTGATAAAAGGTTAAATCAACTAAGTAAATCGGTAGAGAAAAAGGAAATGGAGGCTCCAATGGAATATTTCGATATGGCTTCAGGAGCCTATGCTGAGGAAGAAATTGAAGATAGTTTTGATGGTGGAAGATCGCATAATACGGAAGAATATGATCATATAGTTGAAAATGTTTTTCACACTCCAAAGTCCAATCCTTTGTCTACTTTTTCCATAGATGTAGATAATGCGTCTTATACTAATGCCAGAAGATTTATAAATGGAGGCCAAATGCCATATAAAGATGCAGTCAGGATAGAAGAATTTATTAACTATTTTGATTACGATTATCCCCAGCCTAAAGATGAAGTGCCATTTTCTATCAATACAGAAGTTGGTCCTGCACCGTGGAATGAAAAACATAAGCTGGTACATATTGGGCTACAGGGAAAGGAATTGGATTATGAAAATTTATCC
>JAHQVQ010000393.1 GCA_019634305.1 Flammeovirgaceae bacterium
GAATCAATAAAGTAAATTTTTAAGACCTTTTTATTTTTTTGGTCGAGTGAAATTAAAATTCCATCATGCTTTCCATAAAGTATTTTCCCATTTTTCTGATTCTCTCAACTCTTACAGCATCCCAGGCTTTCGGTCAAAAAAACAAGATGTATTACCGAGAACCAAAAGTGTTGTTAGATTTTGGTTTTAGTGCCAATGCATACAAGGGAGATTTGAATAATTCCTATTCTAAATGGAATGGCTTTGTTCATTTGGGTGTAAAATTAAACCGAAAGAAGAGGCTCAATAGCCAATTTGAAGTAAGCTTTGGTAATCTGAAAGGGCAAAATATTTTTTTAAATGGGAATGAAAATAATACTCAGAAGGCAAACCGTTTTTTTTCCACTGATATCTTTTCCCTCAATTACAATCTTTACATCAACATCATCAAGAAAGAAAATTTTTCAGTTTATTTAAGCCAGGGAGTCGGTTTTATGAAGTTTTTACCAAAGGATGAAGAAGGAAATGATCTAATTCAGGAGATAGAGACAAGGGCTCAAAATGAGGATTATAATACCAATGCCTTTCAACTTCCCTCAAATTTAGGAGTCATATATATCTTTAAACCAGGCTTTGGGTTGGGTTACCAAATGGGATTGGTTAATCCACTTACAGATTATCTGGATAATATTTCTCAATTGGGTGAAAATTCTGGAAACGATAATATTTTCAGAGTAAAATTTTCATTTTATGCCCCGATTTCATTTGAAGATAACAATAAAAGAAGGTAGTTTAAAATACCTAATAGGATTCTTTTCTATTAGGAAAATCATTTCTTTTCACATCTTTAATATACCCCTGAACCGCTTCTGTCATCACATTAAATAAATCGGCATATCTTCTTAAAAATCTAGGTTGGAAATCTTTGGTTATCCCCAATAAATCGTGCGTTACTAAAACTTGACCATCAACTCCACCTCCAGCTCCTATACCAATTACCGGAATATTAACGGTTTTAGCTACCTGCTCTCCAAGTTTAGCTGGTATTTTTTCCAAAACAATGGCAAAACAGCCACAGTCTTCCAGTATTTTTGCATCTTCAATTAGTCGGCTGGCTTCATCTACTTCCTTGGCCCGAACGGTATAAGTTCCAAATTTGTAAATAGATTGAGGGGTTAAGCCCAAATGTCCCATTACTGGAACTCCAGCACTCAAAATCCTTAACACAGATTCTTTAATTTCCCTTCCTCCTTCAAGTTTTACTGCATGTGCACCGGATTCCTTCATTATCCTGATGGCAGACCTTAGTGCTTCGGAAGAATTTCCCTGATAAGACCCAAAAGGAATATCCACTACCACCAGGGCTCGTTTCACGGCTTTTATCACAGAGGTGGCATGATAAATCATTTGATCGAGTGTGATAGGCAGGGTAGTTTCATTCCCTGCCATTACATTAGAGGCGGAATCACCAACCAGAAGAATGTCTATACCGGCTGCATCAAGAATTTTTGCCATGGAGAAATCATAGGCTGTAAGCATGGAAATTTTCTCTCCTCTGCCCTTCATTTCCTGCAGAATATGTGTTGTAACTCGCTTTATGTTTGATTGATGAACTGACATAGCACCAATTTTAGATTATGGTATGAGGTAGTTGATCCTATCCCTAATATTATCAGAAAAGCATTATAATGATAGAAATTTTCTTTAAATATTCTGCAAGGACTTTTAATTTAATTGCGAAGGTCTGTATATTTCGGGGAAATGACAAATATGATAATTTACAGATTCAAATTTGGGGGCTTTGAAACTCATTTGTGCATGGTCTTATCTTTTCATATTAGCATTTAATGAGCTTATAAACCCTAACATTTTTTTATAATTATTCGTATTGAAAGTTTTATTAATTGACCAACTTTAGAGCATGTTTAAATTTTATCCTTTCAGCTGCAAATGTCCACAGAGGCATCTGCCCGGTTTAAGAACCTCATTTTACAATAAAATTTAGTATGGTC
The DNA here is from genome assembly GCA_019634305.1 of Flammeovirgaceae bacterium. Classification (GTDB taxonomy): domain Bacteria; phylum Bacteroidota; class Bacteroidia; order Cytophagales; family Flammeovirgaceae; genus Flexithrix. The sequence goes on from JAHQVQ010000393.1 coordinate 1,992, forward strand.
GGACACTCGGTAGCGCTGCTACTGGATCGCCAGCCCGGTACAAAGTTTTATTATTTCCTGAGAACCTTAAACTGATCATTTTTGCTTTGAAAAACAAATCTTAAACATACTCTTATAAAATTACCGACCTGCAAAGGTTTTAATCTAAATATTAAGAAGATAAAAAATAATGGCTGAACTACTCACCACTGCTGGATTAATAAGCTTACTAACCCTTACTTGTCTTGAAATTATCCTGGGTATTGACAACATCATATTCATTTCCATTGTAGCTAATAAATTACCAGATCATCAGAGAGATAAAGCCAGAAATATTGGAATTATCCTGGCATTAGTAGTCAGGATTCTGCTATTACTTGGTATTACCTGGATAATTGGACTTCAAGAGCCTATTTTCAGTATTGGTTTTCTTGAGGCTATCGATGTTGATCCTGATTTCAGTGGTAGAGACTTGATTTTGTTAGGAGGTGGATTGTTTTTAATGGCGAAAAGTACTGCAGAAATTCACGATAAAATTGAAGGCCATGAGGAAAAAGCTGCCAAAGTCATTACTACCAGTTTGGCTAAAACGATTTTCCAAATTGTAATCATTGACATCGTTTTTTCCTTTGATTCCATTTTAACAGCAGTTGGTTTGGTGAAAAATGTGACCATTATGATTACTGCTGTGGTAATTTCCCTTACTATCATGTTATTTGCAGCCAAATCCATTGGGGACTTTGTGGAAAAGCATCCTACTTTAAAAATGCTTGCACTTTCTTTTTTAGTGTTAATTGGTTTTTTATTGGTCATTGAAGCTTTTGGTGAGCATGTACCAAAAGGATATATCTATTTTGCCATGGCTTTTGCCTTTATAGTAGAAATACTGAATATGAAAACGCGAAAAAATACCATTAAACAAGATCTTCTTCAAGGAGCAGATATAGAAGAAAAGGAGTAATAATTTCACCTTAATTATATAAAAGGTAGAAAGGTTAAACTCAATCTTCTTCCTTTTGAGCTAAAAATTCCGGGTCTGGCATAAAAGTTAATGAACTCAACTGTTCTTCCGTAAATATTTCATTGGATAGGTCCATGATTTTATTGGCATCCACTGCTTTTATCTGGTCAAAAATGCTATTTAGGCTATCTATCCTTTTAAGATCGAGCATGCTTTTACCCATCATCAGCATAAAACCCAGGTTACTTTCCTCAGACATTGCCAGCTGCCCCATTATTTGCTGTTTGGCAGCATGAAGTTGTAAACTACCAAGGGGCTTTTCCCTTAATCTTTTCAACTCTTTATTCACTAGAGACCTACATCTTTTTAAAGTTTCAGCTTCAGTGGCAAAATGGATAGCAAATAAGCCCGTATCCTGAAAAGAAGTTACACCAGCATCAATTCCATAAACAAATCCATATTTCTCTCTAATCGCCAAATTCAGTCTCGAGTTCATTCCTGGTCCACCAAGAAGGTTGACCAACATAAAAAATGGAATTCTGTTTGGGTGATCTTGGGGAAATGACGTAGTGCCAATTGCACAGTGAGATTGGCTTATCTGCTTAGTTTTGATGATGTGTTGAACAGGATGTCCTTTGAAAACCTCTCGGTTTTTATTCGCCTTTAGTCTGGGAATATCTCCAAGATATTTCCCCACAATTTTAATTACCTTTTTAAAAGGAAGTTTACTCACACTTGAAAGTATTACCTGCTCAGTATCCAGGTTTTCCCTGATGAAATTATCGAAGTCAGTCTTGGTGAATTTCTTTACACTGTCTTTGGTCCCTAAAATATTGTAGCCCAGCGGGTGATCTCCAAATACCACTTCATCAAATTCGTCCTGTATCGCATCCGATGGATCATCTTTGTACATGGACATTTCCTCCAATATTACACTCCTTTCCTTCTCAATTTCTTTGGCGGGAAAGATGGAGTTAAAAGTAATATCAGATAATAAATCTACGGATTTTTCGAAATGCTCATCCAGAAGTGAGGCATAAAAACAGATTTTTTCCTTGGTAGTATATGCATTAACTTCTCCTCCAACAGAGTCGAGTCGGTTTAAGATGTGATAAGCCTTCCTTTTTTTAGTACCCTTGAAAGCCATGTGTTCCCAGAAATGGGCAATACCAACCTGGTGGGGCTTCTCATCACGACTACCAATATTGAGGATAAAACCGCAGTGTGCAATTTTGGTATTTTCTACCTGTTTATGTAAAACCCTTATCCCATTTGGAAAGGTGTATTCTTCAAATTCCGTCATATTTCCTTTCTACTTCTTCCACTATTAACCCAAAGGTTTTCATGGAGCTGTCAAAATTAATAACAAGACAATCAAGAAAGAGGATTAAATGAAGATTTTTTCGAGTAAATGGAAATTTTTAGTATCAATTGAATAGGTGTTTTGGGTAAATGGTTTTGCATCAAAGCCTTCTTTCCATTTCATCAAACCTTTGTTAATTGTATTATTTTCCTTATTGGTACAGACCCCAAGACTGAAATAATTAAAATTTGAAAAATAATTCAGCAAGTGATTCATGAGAAAATCTACTGCTCCAATAGCTCTTCCTTTTTCTGAGCTGGATATGTATTGGGCATGGATAAAATTGGAGTTGGAAAATATAACCATCCCGGAAAGTAATTCAGTATTTTGATTACAAGTAAAAAGGTGGATATGATTCGGGAATTGCTCTTTTAAATAAAGTATTTCCTGGAGTGAATGAGTAGGCTGAGCTTGAAATTTGGAATTAAGGTTATTTTCAAGGTTCTCCCAAAACCCTTTCCAGTTTTCATCTTTTTTAATTTCTAAATTAAGTTTTGATGCTTTGTTAATTGCCCTTTTTCTTCTTTGCTGGATTTGAATCGGCTCATTTAAATTAATGGCAAAACTGATTTCCTGATTGATAAGTTGGGCATGTACCTTTTGGAAGGGAAAATCTTCAAATGAAATCTGTTCTGGCTTTGCAAAATCAGGACAGGTTTTATAAATAAGTTGATCTATTTTTTGTTGATTTAAATAATCGAAAAGGGAATGGAAACATGCCATGGCTTTTTCCAAATTCATTTTTTTATTGAAAACCAATCCACCATAAGTTAGCCCCTGATGGGAATAGAGTGTATTTTCATGAATGTTAGCGGGAAGGACTCCAAAAAGACTTTCATCTTCAAAAATCATCAGAGAAAAATCCTGAAATCTGTTTGAATGATATTCCATAAAATCACGGAAAAATAAAAGGGATGGCACCTGGCTATTTTGAATAAAAAA
>JAHQVQ010000394.1 GCA_019634305.1 Flammeovirgaceae bacterium
CCTCCCCTCACCTCAAAAGCTTTACTGAAAGGATTAAGGTTGATGGAAATGAGATTGAAGAGGAAAATGTAGTTACTTTTATTCGGGAAAATAAAAGCTATATTGAAGAAATCTCTCCTTCTTTTTTCGAAATTACGGTGGCCATGGCTTTTCAATATTTTGCCAGGGAAAAGGTAGATTTTGCCATAGTAGAAGTTGGTTTGGGAGGAAGACTAGATTCTACCAATATCATAAAGCCAGAGTTGTCTTTAATTACAAACATCGGTTATGATCATATGGAGTTTTTAGGAACTACTTTACAAGAAATTGCCGCAGAAAAAGGTGGAATCATAAAAAAAGAAGTTCCAGTAGTTATTTCTGAAAGACAAAAGGAAACCACTAATATTTTTCAAACCATTGCTCAAAAGCAAAATTCTCCTATATATTTTGCAGATTTATTTTTTAGTTGTGAAAGAAAAATGGACTTAGAAAAAGTTTCCATCTATAAGAATAATGATGTTTTATTAGATCAAATAGTTTTTCCTTTAATTGGAAATCATCAATTAAAAAATTTATCAGGAGTGCTGACTGCTTTGGAAATTTTATCTGAAAATAATGTGGTGAATATCAATAAAATTCAGTTGCAAAAAGGCATTAAAAATGTACTTAAAAACACCGGGCTAAAAGGGCGATGGCAGCAATTGTCTGACCAACCAAAGACATTTTGTGATGTTGGACACAATGAGGATGGCTTAAGTATTATACTTGATCAAATTGATCATTACAAATATGATAATTTGATCATTGTTTGGGGCATGGTAAAAGACAAGGAAATAAAAAAGGTTTTGAGTTTACTTCCTGTCGATGCTCATTATATTTTTTGCCAACCACAAATTCCAAGAGGTTTAGATGCTAATGAATTAGGTAAAATTGCTTTTTCTATGGGTTTAAATGGAGAAATTGAACCATCAGTCACAAAGGCTATCCAGAGAGCTAAAGCTATAACATACCCACAAGATTTTATCTTTATAGGAGGAAGTACTTTTGTGGTTGCTGAAATTGAAGAATTGTAGTTTTTTTTAACATACAACTACTTGATTGTCAGCAACTTTTCCATTCTAAAGTTTTCTAATTCTGGAGAATACAGGGAATTGTAATATTTAAGCAATAGAATTTGATGAGTAGTATAATCGAGGTTTAAGTTATATCTAAGAATAAATTTTTTGACTTCTTTATTATGGTATTTTAAAATTTCTGGAAGAATGGTAGTGTTGAATTTTTCCATGGCAACCAAATTCTCACCAGCCTTATAATAGTAGTCAAATTTTTGATCGTAGTCTGATAAAAGTGTTTTTTGCTGAATCATGGCTTCTTCAAGAAGACCACTATAAAGCTTCCTCCAAACTTCTACTTTTCCTTCAAGCACTAATTCATAAAAATTTTTATCCAGGTTATTTTCTTCAAAAGTTTTATAAACCCTTTCTACATTTAATTCAGAATCGAAATAGTTGAAAGCAACGATTTCTTCTACCTGAAATAATTTTTGTTCAGAAACAGAAATTGTTTGGGAGGTAAAATCAATATTGAAAGGACCTTCTATTATTCTAAAGCCGGGAAACTCGACTCTTCCTCTTTCTACTTTTATGGTTTGGGAAAAACCAGAGGAATTAATCAAAAAAACTGATAAAATTAAAAAGAAAAAATATTTGGAAAGCATAGTAAAAATCATACAAAATTCATCTCTATAAATATAAATACAGGATTATATTGCCTAAAAAAACACAATTTTTTTGGTAATCAACAAAATTACCTTTTTATGAGTTTACAACATTTACAGGAGTTTTTCCATCCATAAAAGTTAAAATACTTTCTGACACTGAAATTGCCATATCTGTTCTGGATTCCAGAGTAGTTGTTCCAATATGAGGAGTTAAAACCACATTCTCCATTTCCAATAATTTCGGGGAAACTTTGGGTTCCTTTTCATATACATCCAAACCAGCTCCAGCAATTTCCTTACCTTCCAAGGCAGTAATTAAAGCAGCCTCATCTACTACTGGACCTCTACTTGTATTGATTAAAAAAGCAGAATTTTTCATATTTTCCAATTCCTTTTGTCCTATTAGGTGGAAAGTATCATTAGTATGAGGGGCATGGAGGGAAATCACATCTGCAGTTTTTAATAATTCATCAAATGAGACAAAAGTTGCTGTAAATTCCTTCTCAATTTCTTCAGGCCTTTTTGATCGACTGTAATAAATCACTTTCATTCCAAAGGCATTAGCTCTTCTGGCAACCGCTTTTCCTATATTTCCAAAACCAACAATACCAATTGTTTTCCCAAATAATCTTGTTCCCAGATTCTGCATAAAATCCCATCTAAAATCCGGAGTCTTCCTCAGTTTTCTATCCAACTCGGTAATCTTTCGCATGAGAGAAAGCATCAGACCAAAGGCAATTTCGGCTGTTGGTTCAATTACCGGTTCAGGAGTATTGGTCACCAATATGCCTTTTTCTTTTGCATAAACGGTATTAATACTGTCATAACCAACACCATAGTTGGCTATTAATTTAAGATTTTTTGCTTTATCCAAAAGCTTTTCATCAATTTTTACACCTCCTGTTAGAATTAACCCGTCATAGGATTCTATTACCTCAAAAATAGCATCATAACCCATTCCATCAGGATATGGAATTTCTAAATTGGCCAATTGCTGAAGTTTTTCTATTCCAGGCTGAGGTAATGAATGTGTGAGTAAAATCTTAAACATAATGACAACTTTTAGCAGAATTAATTTTTAGACCTATTTTTCAAATACCAGTCTCTAAAGCTTTCTTTGGGAGGTTTGGGTAATTCCCTTGCTTTTCCCCAAACATTAAATTTATTATAAATCATGAATCTTGGCAAGACAGAAAGACTATTTCTTGCCACTTTTCCCAAAATCCTGTAAAGTTTCGGTTTGGTAAATACATAACCCATTACCTTCATCCCAACTTTTTTTGATGAGGCTAAATGTCCTTCTTCGGCTATTATTTGTCTCCACTTATACAATTGGGTATGGATATCAATTTTCACCGGACAAACCGCACTACATGAACCACATAAGGAAGAGGCAAAAGGAAGCGTACTATGTTCTTTTAAATCTTTCCCTGGAGATAATATAGACCCAATTGGACCTGGGACTGTATAACCGTAACTATGTCCTCCACTCCTTCTATATACAGGACAGGTATTCATACAAGCTCCACACCTGATGCAATTCAGGGATTTTCGGAAATCTTCCCTGCCTAATTGTTCTGATCTGCCATTGTCTACAATTACAATATGCATTTCCGAACCTGGTTTTGGTTTCTGGAAATGGGAAGAATATGTAGTTATAGCCTGGCCAGTTGCACTTCTGGCCAAAACCCTAAGAAATACACCTAAATGTTTTAACTGGGGAATAATTTTCTCCACACCCATACAGGCAATGTGTAAGGGAGTTATATTTACCCCTAAATCAGCATTTCCTTCATTGGTACAAACCACAACACCACCAGTTTCAGCAATGGCAAAATTAACACCTGTGATAGCTGCCTCTGCTTTTAAAAACTTTTCTCTCAAATGATTTCTGGCCGATGTGGTCAAATATTGAGGGTCACTTGCCCCTTTCTCTGTTCCTATATGTTCATGGAAAATCTCCCCAACTTCTTCTTTCCTTTTATGGATGGCAGGTAAAACGATATGACTTGGTGGTTCTTTAGCCAATTGAACAATTCTTTCCCCCAAATCTGTATCTATCACCTCTATGCTATTTTTTTCCAGGTATGGATTTAAATGACATTCTTCCGTAAGCATGGATTTACTCTTTACCAGCTTTTTTACACACTTGGATTTTAATATTTCATGAACGATTCTGTTATGTTCTTCACCATTTTTTGCCCAGTGTACCTGAATGCCATTAGCCTGAGCATTTTTCTCAAATTCAATCAGATAGTTATCCAAGTTGGAAAGCACATTGGCTTTGATAGCTGATGCTTTTTCACGAAGTTCTTCCCATTCGGGAATTCCATGAGTAGCGATATCTCTTTTCTTTCTAACAAACCAAAGTGCCTTGTCATGCCATTCAGTTTTAGCTTCATCTTTATTAAATATTTCCGCAGCCTTTGGGTGATTCATTCTATATCTTTTATAAGTAGTTGTATTGATAATATTTAAAGAATTTAGGTTACTTGGCTAAATTTAGAATTTCTGCAATATGCATCACCTTAAGCGGATTTCCCTGCCTGTTAATTAATCCTTCCATGTGCATTAAACAAGACATATCTCCTCCTGTGAGGATTTCTGCCTTGTTTTTTAAGTGGTCCTCTACTCTATCTTTCCCCATCTTCACTGAAACAGCTTCTTCGGCTACCGCAAAGGTTCCTCCGAAACCACAACACTCATCTTTTCTTTCTAACTCTATCAAATCAAGTCCTTTAATTTTATCCAGAAGAACTCTCATTTTAGAAAAATCCTGACCTACAATTTCTGAAGATTGCGCCAGTCCCAGACCTCTTTGCCCATGGCAACTGACATGTAAACCTACTTTGTAGGGAAATTCAAATTCAAAATTTTCCACTTTGATAACATCGGTGAGAAATTCGCATAATTCATAGACATTATCCAAATGCCCATGTTCTTTGATATGAAGTACACAACTTCCGGATGGACTAACAATGTAATCGAAATCCTTAAAATTATCTATAAATAATTTAGTGGTAACTACGCTTTCATTTTCACAACCTGAATTCGCCATCGGCTGCCCGCAACAAGTTTGATCTAAAGGATACCCTACTTCCAATCCCAGTTTTTCGAGCAACTCCAAAGTGGCAATACCAACATTAGGATAAAACTGCTCTACATAGCAGGGAATAAACAATCCGACTTTCATTATTTTCAATTTAAATAGGGAAATACCTCCCTCAAATTCCTTTACAGACTTATTCAATTTTCATTTTAGATCATCAATATTAATCATAAATAATGTTTTTTCTCTCCTGAACTCTCCTGATATTAGGATAACGTTTTCCCTTAAGTGAAAAAAATGGAAATTTAAACATGTTCTGGTGCTCCCTCAAATTTCCAATTAAGTATATTAATTGCCAGATTACTGCAAAATTCACCAATCGTATAAATTATTTATTCAATATATTTACCAAATCGTATATAATGATGTAATATCATAATTTTAAAAACTAATAAATCCACTCTTACTAAAATGGGATTTTTATCTAAAGTTTTTGGCAAAAAAACTAAAAAACATGCCGCAATTAAATGTCATGTATCTGAGACTTTATTGGAATATGGAGAAGGCTACCTACTGACATCTGCACAAATAATCGATTCCAAATCTTTCTGGGATTTAATCATGTCACAACCAGAAACAAAATCTTATACCATTGCCCACTTTGAGCAAAATGATTCATCTGCCACACAAATGAGAGGAATGATTTTCAATAAATATGCTTCAAAAAATGATCCCTGGATTGTATCAGATACTTATGCCAAATTATTCGAGATAGATCACGGACTGGCTCAAGATCAGGCTAAACAATGGTGGGAATCTGGTAAAGCATTTAAACCAGAGACTTGTGGACCAGCAGATCAAAATATGAGTAAAGAAAAATTTGAATCTTTAAAGAAATATGCAGTAATGGAAGCAGGAAAAGAAGAGTAATAAAAAATCTCTGAAATTAATATAAAACTATAAAAAAGGAGATTCAATAGATCATTTATAATGAAGTTCCAAAGATTAAGATAAAACCATCTAAATCTCTATTTCCTATTAGGTTTGAGGTTTGAATCCCATTCTCTTTATATTCTTTGTAAAGCTTATCAACATTATATACAAAATATTATGAAAATTGAAGGGATAGAATCATTGCTTAATTTTAGCAGAATATTCACAGCCACCATAAATCTCAAAAAATTTCATTAAAAAAGGACTGAATCAATTAAGATTCAGTCCTTTTTTAATATTATTTTTGAAATTAATACC
>JAHQVQ010000395.1 GCA_019634305.1 Flammeovirgaceae bacterium
AAGCAAAGTAGGAACTGGTGCTCAAGGAGTAAACAAAACCACCAAATGGAATCATTATGTAATTGGTGGATTAGCACCTGTTGGAGTTTCAGATTCAAGAGAAATGGCTGGTGGAGCTGAAAATTATGAAGTTCGTACAAGACAAACATTTGTTAATGGCTTAGTTTCAGCTATAACTTTTGGACTATATACACCGACAACAACAACTGTTACCAAATAGTATTTAATAGTAATCGGTTGTCTGTTTTAGACAACCGATTACTTTAATATAAATATGAGGACAATTATTTTTTTATGCTTTGCATAAATATTGGATTTTATTCTAATAGGTCATGTCTTATAAAGATGTTTATAACTGCCTTAGATAGTAATTCATAATAGACTCCTTCATTTTTTTGGTAGAATTGCAATTTAGGCAAAAGTATTATCGTGAAAAGGACAACAACTAAATCAAATAAGCAATAAAGGGATAACCTGTAAAATCCAATCAAGAGTACACTTAATGTCCATAAAAAACTTACCAATTGATAGAAATAAAGGTTTATAATGTCTTTAAATATGGATTTACAATGTCCTATGAAGATATTTGTCGTACACTTCCTTTTGAAAAAGAAATGATATTTGAAAGATAATTAGTCCACATTTCTTTCAGGAATCTCCATTTATATATTACCTATTCCCTCTGTGTAAAACTTCACACTACTTTTTATAATTTTATTTAGTTTGAGGAAAATAATATTTTAGTATCATCAAACTATCCAAATTATGATCAGGAATTACCTCAAAATTGCCTTTCGAAATCTATTACGAAATAAAACCTATGCATTAATCAACCTAACTAGTTTATCGGTAGGGTTAAGTTGCTGTTTCCTTATTTTATTATTTGTTCAATTCGAACTCAGTTTTGATAATTTTCACGCGAATCATAATAAGATTTTTAGGATCATCCCAACTTCAGTAAAAAGCGGAATTGAAAGTAGCCAAACCTGGTCTCCAACGGCATTTGGTCCTCATTTAAAACAAGAGTTTCATGAGATTACCCATTTTGCCAGAACTGTTGAATATGGGGATGAAGCCTTAATTAAATATGGTGATGAAAAATTAACCAAAGGAAATGTTTTTTTAGCAGATAGTGATTTTATAGATATTTTCTCTTTCAAATTGCTAAAGGGTAACGCTGAAAATGGATTTAACCAGCCTATGTCCATGATCATCTCCCAGAGGATTGCCAATTTGCATTTCCCAGAGGAAAACCCCGTTGGAAAAATAGTTTCATTTAATAAAGACTTTCAATTTACCATAACCGGAGTGTCGGAAAACCCTCCAATAAATTCTCATTTAAAGTTCGATTATTTAATTTCCTTCACGGCCCTTAAAGAGTTTTATAAAGATTGGATTGATGAGGAGGATGAATTTTTTGAAGACTATGGCTCATGGAATTACCCTACATATGTCATGGTGGATAACGCCAATAATATTGAAGATATTCAGACTAGGGCAAGTCAATTTTTACAATTAAAACAAGGGAGCAACCCAGAAGAAACTAAAGGATATTATTGGTTTCAACCATTAAAGGACATTCATTTTGGGCAAAATATTAGAGGGGATGTGGCTACCACGGATAAAAATTATATTTATGCCTTTTCAGCTATCGCTATTTTTATTTTACTAATTGCCTGTATCAATTTCATGAACCTATCTACTGCCACTGGCTTTAAAAGAGCTAAAGAGGTGGGATTGAGAAAAGCGATGGGAGCTTTCAGGAGACAGTTGGTGATTCAATTTCTTGCTGAAACTCTTTTATTAAGCATGTTTTCTCTGGTCTTGGCTATATTTTTAATGGAAATCATGATACCCTGGCTCAATGAAATTCTCGAATTAAGCCTCAATTTTATTTACCTTGAGAACATCCCTATTCTAGCTGGAATGGTGGGAATAGGAATTATAACCGGTCTTCTTGCTGGGAGTTACCCAGCCCTTTATTTATCTGGTTTTCAACCATCCAAGGCTTTAAAAAGTAAACTAAGTGGTTCGGGATCTTCATCTATAAGAAAGGGATTAACTGTTTTTCAATTTTCTGTAGCAGCCTTTCTATTGATTTTTACAATTACCGTATATGAGCAAATGAGTTTCATGAAAAGCAGTAAACTTGGCTTTGATAAAGAACATGTAATATCCTTTTATCCTTCAGAGGAAATCTCAAAAAATTATCAGTTTTTCAAACAAAAACTAACCAACCTTCCTGGGGTAAAAAATGTTACTCGCTCCAATGGAGTTCCAGGAAAAATGCAATCACATTATTCTTATATTTTACCTGATAAAAATGGAGAAGAGTTTAAAACCAATATCAATACTTTAATTCTTGATGAAGATTATGTAGACGTAATTGGCCTTGAAATAGCAGAAGGACGAAATTTGAGCCAGGCCATATCCTCTGATTTAAAAGAAGGCTACCTTTTAAACGAAACTGCTGTAAAGCAATTCGGAATTGAAAATCCCATTGGTCATGAATTTGCCGCCTTACAGCCCGATAGACCTAAGAATGGTAAAATCATTGGTATTGTCAAAGACTTCCATTACAACTCATTACAAAATAAGATTGATCCACTTGCCATGTGGATTGCACCAGATAATACCTGGATGATTTCCATTAAACTTCAAAGTAAAAACCTTGAAAAAGACCTGAATTCCATAAAAAATGTATATGCACAACTTGCTCCTGAGTTTCCCTTTGATTATAATTTCCTTGATGATGACTTTGACAATCTCTATAAAAAAGAAGAAAGCCTTGGGAATTTGCTGGGAGCATTCTCCTTGTTGGCCATATTGGTAGCATGTCTTGGATTATTTGGCTTAACCGCATTTATGGCAGAACAGCGAACTAAGGAAATTGGTGTAAGAAAAGTACTAGGAGCCTCAGTGAAAAGTATAGTTCTGCTTTTGTCTATGGATTTCTCCAAATTGGTGATTATAGCCTTTTTTATTATAATTCCGGTTGCATGGTATCTGATTAATAAATGGCTTACCGATTTTGCTTACAGAATTGATTTTAGTTACGAAATATTCCTGACTTCAGGAGTACTTATCCTACTATTTTCCTGGCTAACAACAAGTTATCAGTCCATTAAGGCTGCAATTGTAAATCCAGTAGATTCTCTAAAGGATGAATAAAATCAACAAAAAAGGGAAGTTTTTAAACCTTCCCTTTTTTACCAACTCTTAATACTATTGGAAAAACAACCCTGATTTCCGGAGCCTCTCCCCAGTTAGCTTTAAGTTCATCCTCGATAAAATTCACAGGATTTTCCCCATTTTGCTTTATATAGTGTTTCACTGAAGACCAGGTATTTAAATACCCAATCAACTGTTCAAATGTCCAATTAACTTCAATTTTAAATTTTGGAGCTTCTATTTCCTCAAAAGGAAAAAGAATGGTTTGATAACCTTCATCAATGTACTTCCTTTCTTTACCCCAATATTCCCCAACCACTCCAGTGTAAAAATGGTTTGTAATTTCATTCAAATGAACAGGAAGCCGAAGAGTTGAATAACCTATAGCAGCAAAAATGCCATTAGGTTTCAAGGCTTTTTGAACAACTGGATAAAATCTATCAAAATCGAACCAGTGAATGGCTTGTGCTACTGCAATAAGATCGAATGAACTTTTGGGAAATGAAGCATTTTCAGCTTGTTCCACTTTGTAAGCAATTCGATCATGTTTTGTAGCATTTCCAATTTGGTTTGCACTTAAATCTGTAGCAATAACCTGATCAAAATATTCTGCTAACTTCAATGCAAATTGCCCGTTTCCTGTTCCACAATCCCATGCTAATTGTTTTTCTTCTACCAAAGAATTTAGAAATTCAAATACTTCAGGAGAATAGATAGGACGGAATTTAAGATATTCTTTCGATTTATCTGAGAAATTATCAATCATGGTGTTTTCATTAGCCTTCTACATTTTCAAAGGGAACAATAGCTTCTTCAAATGTGGCTAATTTTATTTTAAATTCCTGCAGAAAAAGTTCATCTGTTATCCCATTTTCACCAGCAAAATTTTCCTTAAAAAATGGGAGAGAAAAAGAGGCAATAGTATTTTTATTGGCTAACTGGAAGCGGTTTAAGGCAATTTCTAATACAGTTTTCCCTCCTCTTCCTCCAGGAGAAGTCGCCATAAGCAACATGGGTTTACTTTCCCAAACATCCTTTCCCAATCTGGAAATCCAGTCAAAAATATTCTTAAAAGCAGCAGAATAAGCTCCATTATGCTCTGCAAAAGATATAATAACACCATCAGTTTCTTTTATCAGAGCTTTAAACTTATGGGCAAGCTCATGAATGCCCGATTCCTTTTCTCTATCAATGCTATAAATCGGCATTTCAAAATCATTGAGGTCCAGCAAAGTCACTTTTGCATCACTCACCTGGTTTGCAGCATAAGTCACAAGTTTTTTATTTATCGATTGTCTGCTATTGCTCGCAGCAAAGGCAAGAATTTTCTTAGTCATTTTTAGTTGAATTTAATTTTGATATCAATTGATTTAATAATTCTAATTCCTTCTCATCCAAATTTTCCATCATTGGTTTATGAATGGCGTATACTTTTTTATTTAATTTCCTGAGCAACTTTATTCCTTCTTCGGTAATGGTAATATCCATTTTTCTTCTGTTAGTACAACACTCACTTCTGTTTACATAACCTTTTGCCAATAGTTTATCAATTATCCTGGTCACATTACTACTCCTCTGCACCATTCCATTCAATATTACCTGAACTGTAAGCGGTTCGCCATTAGCCGATTTTAAAATTAGCAACACATTATATTGGGGTTCGGTTATGCCAAACTCTTTCAATTCCTGACCAACCTTATCTGTAACCCAATGTCCCATTGTAATAATCTTATGAATTGTATTGTAATAGGTTTTATTCATAATTTCTTCTTTAAGAATATAAATTAGTTTCTATAAGCAATAATATTTATACAACTATTGTACATACAACAATAAAATAAAAAGAGTTCACTCTTAAAATACATTTGAACATTTTTTTTACTACAGAGATTATATATAAAAAGATTTGTATGGATGAAAATAGCCAAAATTTAGTAAATGATTAATTGCTTATAAGTACTAAAGCAAATTTGAATATAGTTTAGATTTGCATAATGGGAAGAAAAGTAAAATCAATAGCATTAAGTTTGGGAGAGCGTACTGAATTAGAAGAAGGGCATAGGCGCTCAAAATCACCAGTTTTCAGCAAACGTTGCCATATTATCTTATTGAAGAGTCAGCAACGAAGTTCTAAAGAGATAGGCAAGATATTATCGATCACAGATCAAGCCGTTAATCATTGGGTAAAACGTTACCAGAAAGATGGG
>JAHQVQ010000396.1 GCA_019634305.1 Flammeovirgaceae bacterium
ATTGTATGGTAGTCAGATTGGTAGATTTATTTAGAATGTTTCTGCCATTACTAATTAAAACAAAAGTTGTCCATCATCGGCAATAAATTTTTTATTTAGTTTTTGAAAATAGTTTAAACATGCTTAACAGGAAGGTAATCTCAAAGGCCAAACAATTCCTTACCGGAAACAACAGAGTAAAAGCTATTGAATATCTTTTGGCAAACGGCTGTAACATTCAGTATGCCAATGAATTATTGAGAAAGATAGCGAAGACAAGTATTGATGAAAATACTGATCAATTAATCATTGATGAACTCATTACATTATTACCAAAACAACATACCAAAGCTGTAAAAGTATTAAGGGAATATTATGACCTAAATGAAATTTATGCTAAAGGGCTAATTGATAAAATAATAGCCGAAAACGATTTTAATCCATTATCAATTTCCAACACATTAATTGCTATACAACCCATCCGTAAAAATGATTGCAATCTAAAAGTTTGTGAACCCCAGGCCTATTATGAAACCAGAGTGTTATCATTTTTGATTAATGGAAAAGAAGATGCTTGTATGGATCTTTTATTGAACGAGCTAAAGTTAGAAGAAAATGAGGCTCTTGATTTCCTTGAAGAATTAAAAATGGATATAAGACGAGAAGATTAATCCATTGGTAATCAGTATAAATCCTTAAACGTATGCGTTTGTTATTCCACATTAACAAACGCATTTTTTATGTTTTTCCTAACTATTTAATTTTCACTCACCAAATTCTGTTACCCCCTTTCCCAAACTATCTCTAGTTTATAAAAACTGGCATAGTTGTGTAATAAAACCCCATTTTCACTGACTAAAGCCATAAGTAATTATTAGACTATGATTTTCAAATTTTTATCATTCTAATTACCAATCTATTTTAATTAAATAAATCTGTAACAACCATTTTATTAAATTACCGTAATTTTTTAATATATTTATGATATCATTTTAATATCACTTTAAATCGAATTATAATGAAAGCTGAAATCGAAGTAAAACTACTATCAGGATATGTAATGGTATTAGTTGAAATAATTTTATTAGTCTCCTTTTTTGCCGGGATCATTCAGACAGATAATCCAATATTCGTAATCCTTATAGGTATTTTCATAATCTGCCTTAAAGGTTTTTTCTTTATTAATCCAAATGGATCAAGAGTACTGGTATTATTTGGAGCCTATAGAGGAACTGTAAAAGAGAATGGATTTTATTGGGCAAATCCTTTTTTAGCCAGACAACCTATTTCGTTAAGAGCAAGGAATTTTGATAGCAAACCTGTAAAAGTGAATGACAAATTGGGAAATCCGATCATGATTGGGGTAATTTTGGTGTGGCAGGTAAAGGATACTTTTAAAGCGGCTTTTGAAGTAGATGATTATGCCAATTTTGTAAACATACAAAGTGATGCAGCAGTTAGAAACCTGGCAGGTTCTTACCCTTATGATAATATGGATGATGAAAATAAGGAAATTACCTTAAGATCGGGATTAAATGAAGTAAATCATGCTCTTGAAGAACAACTTAGAGAACGTCTTGAAATAGCAGGAATCAATGTGATTGAAGCAAGAATAAGTTATCTGGCCTATGCTTCCGAAATTGCCGGAGCTATGCTGAGAAGGCAGCAGGCCACCGCAATTGTTGCTGCCAGACAGAAAATTGTAGAAGGAGCTGTAGGTATGGTGGAAATGGCTTTACACGAATTAAGTAAAAAAGATATTATAGATTTGGACGAAGAAAAGAAAGCTGCTATGGTAAGTAATCTGATGGTAGTTCTTACTTCCGATAAAGATGCTAGTCCGGTAATTAATACAGGAACACTACATCAATAAAATTTAATGACTCATGAGAAATTGGCTGGTAATTTTCACAGATTACCCCAATTGCTCACTAATAGTTATAGGGATGGCAAAGAAAAAAGCGTTTGCGTTGAGATTGAATCAGGAAATATTAGAGGCAATTGAAAAGTGGGCTGCTGATGAGTTCAGAAGTACAAATGGGCAAATAGAATGGGTAATCTACCAGGCATTAAAAGATGCTAATAGATTACCCAAAAAGCCTAAAAATGAAAGTGAGGGGGAATAAAAATCCTTCCTATTTTAGCTAGTTTGCATATTCAGTTCCTGGATCATAGCTTACTCCTAACTTATCTAAAACTTCCTGAGGAGCACCTTGCCAAACCGTGGCCACATTTCCCATATATTGTAAATCTTCAACTCCTATTTTGCTGGTAAAAAATCCGGTTGCTACAAAATCTCTAAACTTATTAAACCAGGCTACTCCCTGACTGAACTCAGGCTTTGCTTTTTCAGGATAGGCAATTTCATCGAGCATGGTTTTTTGCTCAGGCTCTGTACAATCAATGAAATCTTTGCCAAATTCCTTCTGGCATTGAATATCCAGCCAGTTTAATCCTCCTCTCATACCAACCTGATGTTGCGGTTGATCTTTCATCATAAATTCCAAAAACTCTGGGAATTTGGCATCAGAAGCACTTCCTGATTTTTCATCTGCAGGAATAACCAAATCACCTAAAATCTTTACAGTTTTCATTTCATGTTCATTGAAAAACTGTTGCTTCATCAATTCCATGTCCGCTTCTGAAATATTACTATCTCCTCCCCCATGATTATGGGCATGATCATGTTCCTGTTCTGCTGGAACTTCTTTATTTTCAGGGGTATTACAACCAGGAATAGCGGAGGTGGTGGCTCCCAGAGAAGCCAATCCTATTGCTTTTAAAGTATCCCTTCTGTTTATCTTATTTTTCATAGGATGAATTTTTATAAATTGGCTTGTTTTTTTTGATCAATAATATATTCACTGGCTCGCATGGAAAGCGCCAGAATTGTCCACGTTGGGTTTTTATCTGCCATAGAAACAAATGAACCTCCATCATTCACGAAAAGATTTTTTACATCATGCGATTGGCAATATTCATTCAACACAGACTTTTTGGAATCCTTTCCCATCCTTGTGGTGCCTACCTCATGAATAATCTGCCCTGGGGCTAAAAGACCATATCCTTCTTCTTTACCAGGTTTTGGACCTAAAGGAATTCCACCGAGATTATGAATAATTTCCTCAAAGGTATCCTGCATGTGCTTAGCCTGTAGATATTCATGATCTGACCATTTATAATTAAATCTTAAAACAGGAATCCCGAATTTATCCACCACTCCTGGATCAATCTCACAATAATTATCTTCACGCGCCACAGGCTCTCCTCTTCCTGCAAACCCGATTGTTGCTCCGTAAAACATTCTGTAATCTTCCTTCAACTGTGTGCCATATCCGCCACTACCATTTGGTCTTTCTGCTCCATTTCTATATTTAAATTTCCCATTGATATTATGAATTCCTCCCATAAAACCATAGCCAGGCATCCTTCTTCCACCGCCAAATTCAATATGGTAACCTCTTGGAAAATCAAGTTTTGAATTGTCCATCCACCAGGGCATATACATCATCATCCCCCCCACTCCATCTTCATTGAACGGAATGCCATCCATCATTTTAGGAATAATTCCAGCAGCTCCTGCCCCCGTAGAATCCATGAGATATTTACCAATCATGTTACTGGAATTGCCCAAGCCATTCGGGAATCTAGAGGATTTGGAATTCAACATTAACCGTGCAGATTCACAGGCACTTGCAGCTAAAATCACTATTTTCGCTTTCACCTGATAATCTTTTCCATCCATGGTATTTACATAGGAAACTCCTGTTGCCATTCCTTCATCATTGGTCGTGACTTCTCTGGCCATGGCATTCACCACCATATCCAGCTTTCCAGTCTCCAGAGCAGGATTAATTAAAACAGGTGGGGAAGAAAAATTGGAATAAGTTGAGCACCCTCTGTTACATTGGGAACAATAATGGCAAGCAGGTCTGCCATTTAAAGGTTTGGTAAGAATTGATTTTCTGGCTGTAACTACAGGGATTTTTAAAGGTTTACAAGCATCTCTTACTAATAATTCATACGGTCTTGGTTTCGGAGGAGGCAGGAAAAAACCATCTGGTTCATTATCCAAACCTAGGGCAGGATCAAAATTTTCACCGAAAACACCAATTAACTTATCAACTCTATCATAATAGGGCTTGATGTCATCATAGGAAATGGGCCAGTCATCACCTAATCCATCTATGCTTTTTCGTCTAAAATCTTTTTTACCAAAACGGAGGGAAATTCTACCCCAATGATTTGTTCTTCCACCCAACATCCTTGATCTAAACCATTCAAACTCTGTCCCCTTCACTTTAGTATAAGGTTCCCCTTCAAGTTCCCATCCTCCAAAAGCAGCATCAAATTCTCCAAATGGTCTGTGGGTATTTGCCCCTCTTCTTGGAGATTGGTGGGGCCATTTGAACATCTCCCCTTTTGCAGAATCAAAGTGGGGACCAGCTTCTAGTAAGGCAACATTTGCACCAGCTTCTGTAAGCACTTTCGCAGCCATTCCTCCCCCAGCTCCAGATCCAACAATACAAACATCATAAACTTTTCCTTGTTGTTTTATTTCCATAATTATTTTTTCAATTTGAGTAGAAATTCAAAAAGTAAAATAGGAAGGTTTAAGCAGAAATCAAATTTATGAGAAATAATAAATAAAAGTTGTTTTTACCTTAATCTGCTTTTTTTAAGGAAAAGAAAAATTTAGTTCCTTTACCTACTTCACTTTCTACTTTTATATGGGTGTCATGTCCTTCCAAAATATGTTTTACTATGGATAACCCCAAACCTGTGCCTCCTTGCTTCCTCGATCTACTTTTATCGACTCTATAAAACCTTTCAAAAATTCTTTTCAAATCCACTTCAGAAATCCCGTAGCCATTATCCTCAACTGAAATATCAATTAAATCCCCATTTTCCTTGTACCCAACCTCCAACCAGCCATTCACCCGACCATATTTGATAGCATTATGCACCAGATTGATCATTACCTGCATAATTCTAGTAGGGTCAGCATCCACATATACGCCATTTTCATTAATTTCTTTAATCTTTAATTTCATTCCTTTTTTATGTGCTTTACTGTCTAACTGCTCATAAACATCAAGAATAGAACTTTGCAAGTCAAAAACCTCTGGTTTCATGCTAATCACTCCAGATTCTATTTGAGAAAGTGTCAGTAAATCCTGAACTACAGCATCCAGATTATTAAGGCTTTTTCCTGCTTTTTTCAGGAATTTATATTTTACCTTTTCATCATCAATAGCACCATCAAGTAGGGTAAGAATATATCCCTGTGCTGCAAAAATTGGTGTTTTCAGTTCGTGAGAAATATTGGCAATAAATTCCTTTCGATAAGCCTCCAGCTTTTTTAGTTCATTAATTTCCCTTTCTTTTTTGGAAGCATAAGCTACAATTTCCTGATTGATCCTCCGAATTGGATTATTGGACTGATTGGTATTGTGGGAAAATCGCCTAAGCTCTCTCTGAGTAATTTTGTCCATACTGGCATAAACTTTTTGAATTTCTCTAAAAATCAAAAATTCAAACGTCATATAAGTAAGAATAAATGAGGAAGAAAAAGATAAAACCCCAACTATCATGAGGGGCAAAAAGGATTTTTCTACCAGATATAGAAAGGCAACAGTAATTCCTGCAATTGAACAAGCCAGTAAAAATGAAACTGCTTTAGGATTAAATAGCATTTTTTCGTTAATCAACGGTTGAGAGTTTTGAGAAAAATTTCTCGTAAACGATAATTCAATTTTAAAGGCCAAATTTAGGAAAAATGATGAGGTATTAAGGAGAAAATTTTAAAGTATCGATGACTTGACCTAAAACAAAAAATAATATACCGAATAATAGACGAACATTATTTAAAACAATTCGTAAATCCACTCACTACATCATTTTTTAAACTTCATACTTACGAATGAAAAACTATTTTCTATCCTTTCTTTTTCTACCTATTTTTTATTCTACAAGTTTTGCTCAAGTCAACAATCCTCCCATAAAAGGATATATTCTTAGTGCTGAAGATAATAATCCTATTCCATTCACTTCAATAGGCATTTCATCAAAGAATATTGGGACTATTACCAATGAATCTGGGTATTTTGAATTAAAAATTTCTACCTTTTCATCTAAGGATACTTTAGTCTGTTCTTCATTGGGATATAAGTCTGTAAAATTACCGCTTGCACAACTTTCATTGGATAGGATAAATAATATAAAACTTGTTCCTTTTGTATTACAATTAAAAGAAATAGAGGTTTTATCTAATGTTTTTACGCCAATCGAAATTATAAAGCAAGCGTCAAAAAGGCTTGATCAGAACCTTGAAAAGGAACCTTATTTAGCTGATGCATTTTATAGAGAATTGAATTGGAAGAATTCAGAACCAAATAGTTTCACAGAAGGATTTGGGGAATTTTATAATGGTGGACATTTTAAAAAACATTCAAAAAGTAAAAATAGATTTTTAACCTATGATGCCTTTATATTTAATCAATTAAGGTCTAATCATCATAAAGCTGTTCAATTCCGTAGTCTTAAGAGTTACAAAAAAGAGATAGA
>JAHQVQ010000397.1 GCA_019634305.1 Flammeovirgaceae bacterium
CCTGCCATTCTGTCTCTAATTTCTCCTCCACCGCCAGTGGCAGCACCATTAAATGGTTCTACAGTTGTGGGAAAATTATGTGTTTCAGCTTTAAGGGAAATGGTACTATCAATTTCTTTTGTTTCGAAGTAATCTGGTTTATCCTGAGTTGCTGGGGCAAATTGTTCAATTTTCGGTCCCTCAATAAAAGCCACATTATCTTTATAGGCTGAAACTAAAGTATTAGGATTTTCTTTTGAAGTCTTTCTGATAAGATTGAATAAAGAAGATGGTTTTTCCTCTCCATCAATGATAAAAGTTCCATTGAAAATTTTATGTCGGCAATGCTCTGAATTCACTTGAGAGAATCCAAAAACTTCACTATCTGTTAATTTTCTATTTATCTTTTTGCTTAACCCTTCCAGATAACCAATTTCATCTTCGTTTAAGGCAAGTCCTTCCTGCTTATTGAATGCGGCAATATCATCTATATAAATTACAGGAACAGGAGTTTTATCAATGGTGAAAATTTCCTGATCTAATCCTTTATACAACCTTTGAAGCATAGGATCAAACTTAACATTTTCACTTTCTTCTTCACTAAATTCTTCCACACGGATAATTCCCTCAATGCCCATATTTTGGGTAATTTCCACTGCATTGGTACTCCAGGGGGTGATCATTTCTTTTCTAGGCCCAACAAAAAATCCTTTTAAAGAGTCGTCCTTTATCAATTCAGCTTCCCCATACAGCCAGGAAAGTTTTTGAATATCATTATCGTTTAATCCGTTTTTCTCCTCTGTTACTATTAATTTTCCAGACTGGGATTTAAAAAACAAAATCATTTGAAATGCAGTGGTTTAGATGATGCAATGAATTTGCCGCAAAATTATACATTAAAAGTTATAGAGGCGTAAATTTTTATGATTGCAGTCTGGTAATTCTTTAGTATTTATTAAAAATCATTTTTTAGGGATTGATAAAGTTTTTGGAAAAGGGTAAAATTCTTTTGGTAAACTTTGTGATTCACCTGATTAGGCTTAAAAACTTTTTTGATATGCGTAAAATTTATAATGTCTTCTAATTGATCAACAAGACCTATGGCTTTAAGAGAAACAATAGCGGCTCCTGTTGCCGAATTTTCATGATTGTCAGCTATTAAAACTTCTTTACCAAATACATCTGCCAGCATTTGTACCCATTCTGCAGACTTGGCAAAACCTCCTCCAGCATAAATTCTATTAATATTTCCAGAAACTTCTTCCAAAGCTTTTCCAATATCATAAATCCCAAAAATAACCCCTTCCATCACTGCTCTTAAAAAATGATCTCTGGTATGGTTGATATTCACACCAAAAAACACTCCTTTGGCATTGGCATCCCAATGTGGCGCTCTTTCACCCAATAAATAAGGCAGAAATATTAGTCCACTTGTACCAGGTTCAATTTTGGCTATTCTTTCTATGATTTGGGAATAATCTTTTTTATCTGGATCCTGATCATCCATGTTTTCGGCAAACCATTTCAAAGCCACTCCGCCATTGTTGATGGCTCCCCCCAATACATAGTGGTTTTCAGTTAGGATGTAATTAAAAATTCTTTGCTTTTCATCCTTGCCTGAGTTTTTAGCCATCACCCGGATAGCCCCGCTTGTCCCGATAGTTACAGCAGCATCTCCTTTCTGAATAGCATTTGTACCTAAATTGGCCAGACAGCCATCACTTCCACCTAAAACAAAAGGCGTATCTAAGTCTATTTTTAATTTTTCTTTAAATGAGTTTATTATTCCTTTTTCTAAATGGGTAATGGGAAAAGTGGTGGAAAGTTGATTTTCCGATATTCCTGCTTTTTCCAAAGCTTTTTCATTCCATTTCAATTCGAAAACATCAAACAAACCAGTAGCTGAAGCAATAGAATAATCCACCACATATTTACCAAATAGTTTGAAATATATATATTCTTTTATGGAAATAAACTTGGCAGATTTTTCAAAAATTGCAGGTTGTTCTGCCTTTAGCCAGGCAATTTTAGCCAATGGCGCCATCGGATGAATAGGAGTTCCTGTCTGCTGATAAATTTCCTTGCCATTCGAACTGTTTTTTATGTTTTCAGCATATTTCACACTTCGAGTATCAGCCCAGATAATGGCATTGGAAATAGCATCTCCATTATTATCCATACAAATAAGACTATGCATGGCACAGCTAAAACTTACAGCAAGCAATTCTTCTGTAGGAATGTGCAGTGCATTTATTCCTTTTAAAACTGCTTCAAATATTTCTTCAGGACTTTGCTCACTTGTTTCACGATTGGGCCTTAGAGTTTCCAAGGGAAATTCAGCTTTACTCTGAATTTTCAAAACAGGGGAAAACCGAATGCATTTTACACTGGTTGTCCCTATATCTATGGCAATTAAGTGTTTTTTATTTTTCAAAAGAAAATGGAATAGGAATGAAAATTAATGGGCAGGTTTTACTTCAAATTGTAAGGAAAGTGCTTCCCACTTAAAAGTAATAGTTCCATCTTTGGTAATTTCAAAAGTCATCTGTTCTGTAAATGTCTGTCCAGTTTGTGAAGAAACTTTTATTCTAAGCTGATCTTTTGCTTTATCATAATCATATTTCCCCCATTGGTCCCAATTCTGATTAAATATCACCTCCCAATTATTTTCACCAGGAATAGTAAATAAAGCATATTTACCAGCAGGAAGTTTTTTTCCATTTACCAGTACCAACTGGTCTACTTCAAAAGTAGTCGCCTCATTGGCTCCAGTTCTCCAAACTTCATTGTATGGCACAAGGCTTCCCCAAACGTCTCTCCCTTTTACTGAAGGGGAGTGGTAATCTATTTTTACTGTTACTCCATTAATAGTTTCACTTAAAGATTGTGAAGGGCTTGCCTTTTGACATGATGATTGGATAATTAGAATAGAAATGATTAATATTCCTGTAAAATGGTTTCTAAATTTAGACATTTGGAAAAGGTTTTTTATATTTTAAATATCTTGTAAAGTTGAATTTTCAGCCAATATAATTATAGAAAATGTTTAGTGAAGAATATTTTATGAGAGAAGCCTTGAAAGAGGCAAGGAAAGCTTATGAAGAAAATGAAATTCCTGTTGGAGCAGTTGTAGTTTGCCAAAACAGAATTGTAGGAAGAGGGCACAATCAGAGTATAGCCTTAAATGATGCCACTGCGCATGCAGAAATGGTGGCTATCAGCAGTGCCAGTAATTATTTGAATTCAAGATATTTAAAAGAATGCACATTATTTGTCACTTTAGAACCGTGTGTAATGTGTGCAGGAGCTAGTTTTTGGACACAAATGGGGCAAATTGTTTTTGGAGCTGGTGACTCGAAAAATGGCTTTAGTAAACATTCAAAAAGCTATTTACATCCAAGTACAAAAATAAAAGGAGGCGTGATTGAAAACGAATCATTGGAACTAATGCAATCATTTTTTAAAAATTTAAGGAAGGATAAAAATTAAAAAGCTACCATTTTTACTATCAAAAATTAAAACAATCCCACCAAATAATTATTAAACTGGATTATCGTTATTAGCTTGATTTATACCTAACAGGTATTGGTTTGTTTTGAGATACTTATGTATCTGAATGTTAGGAAGCAAATGTTTCATGTTTTCAAAAATCATTTTCTCCTAAGTATACATTTTTTAGACTGTATAGGTTTTAACTACCAGCAAAAATTACTGGTATTTTTTGGTAAAATAAACCTGTCAAATTCAATTTATTAATGAATCATTTTAATCGGTTTATCTATATATTAATGCTTTCTGGGTTGCTATTCTCTTGCAAAGGACTAAAACAGAATGTGCTTTTTGCCTCTGAAGAGTCTATTAATGCAGATAAATTTAAACTCTCACTTGATGAAACCATATCTACTTACAAAATTCAACCATTGGATAGGGTTGCTATATCCGTTTTCACCAATGATGGAGAAAGATTGGTTGATCCAAATAAAGAATTTGAAATTGGAAAGGAATTACCCACTGACCCAAGTACACATAGTTCAGGTTCTCAGGGCAATCAGCTCTCTATGCAAGAATACACGAATGGGAAAGAAAATTTCTCTATTTTAGCTAATAGCCAGAGTCCAACTTCCTATCTTGTAGATGAAAAAGGATTTGCTCAATTACCTTTAATTGGAAATATTGAGTTGGTTGGAAAAACATTGGAAGAAGCTAATACTTTATTAGCAAAGAACTATGAAAAGTTTTACGAAAAACCATTTGTAGTTACCCAATATCTCAATAAAAGAATTGTATTAATGGGTGCTTTAGGGGACAGAGTTTTACCATTAAGAAATGAAACCATGACTTTAACTGAGATTTTAGCATTGGCTGGTAACGTTCAAATGAAGGCAAAACCTGATAAAATAAGATTGATAAGAGGCCCGTGGGATAATCCAAGTGTAAAATTAATTGATCTTACCACCATTGCCTCATTTAAAGATGCAAATGTAATCGTAGAGCCAAACGATATTATTTATGTGGAGTCGAGAAGAAAACTTAATCCTGAGTTAATTCAGGATATCAATGCGATGATTACACCAATTGCAACACTTACTACTCTTGCACTTACTTTATTATTATTTGTAAGAGAACTTGATAAATAAGCACCTTTGATATAATTTATGATAATTATTACACTCACGGTCGACCATTTGGAATAAAAAATAAACAGTTAATTATTATTAACTTAAAAAAGAAAAAAAGGGGATAAGGATCCTATGATGTCAGATAACAGAATTAAACATATAGCCCTGGAAGAACCTGATGAGAATGAGGTTATAAATTCGTTTGATTTTAAAAAATTTCTCTTTCTTACTAAAAAGAGCATTTGGAGCTTTGTTTCTATATTTATAATTTGTGGAATTACTTCATTTCTTTTCCTCAGGTATTCTAAACCTGTATACGAAGCCAATTCCGTATTAAAACTTGAATTTAAAAGTTCAACGCAAATGCTGGAATTGGAGGTAGATCAATTCCAAAGTGGGATAGATGCCATCAATATTGCTGGAGAAATAGAATTAATTAAATCCAAGTTGATATTTTCCAATGTAATTGAAAAGGCTGATTTAAGAATCAGTTACCATTCAGTAGGGGAAATTTTAAGTGATGAAAAATATCTTGGAGGCCCTTTTTCAGTTGAAGGAGAAATTAAAAATGATCTTTTACATAATAGACCTATTTCCCTGTCCTTTATCAATTCTCAATCATTCCGGATTGAATATAATATCAATGAAATAGAATTTTCCAAGGAATATAGTTTTGGGGATTGGATAAAAAACGAGGACATTGAAGTAAGGATTAAGCTGAAAAATTGGGATGATGAATTACTGAATGACCCGGATTTTTTCTTTATTTTTCATAATGATGCCTACCTATATGACTATTTGAATACAAATCTTGATGTAACAGTAGAAAACCAGGTGGCTAATACCATTAGGGTTTCATTCAAAGAAAATAATACGAATAAAGCAGTTTCAATTGTTAATGCAGTAAATGATACTTATTTGGTAAAGACGATTGAAAACAAAAACATGGTCTATGAACAATCCATTAATTACATTGATAAACAACTACTATTAGTAAGAGATACCCTGGATTATTTTGAAAAAGAATTAAAAAAATATTCCTATAAAAAGGAGGAAGAATCTAAGTTCATAAACTACACAGAAGTTTATAATAAAATAGATGATTTACAAAATCAGAAAATTGAGTTAAGTCTTAAAAACACCCAATATAGAAATATTGCAGGCTTAATAAAAGCTGATTCCAGCCTTATTCATATAAGTATAGCCTCCACAGTTATAGAAGATCCTTCATTAACCAACACCATTGAGAATATGTTGCTGGTGAAAGAAAAAGCAGAAAGAATTAAAGGCTATTATAAAAAGGAGACAGAAGCCAGAAAAAGAAGTGAAGAGGATATGAAAAACCTAAACAACGAACTATTAATGTTGGTTGAATATAAACTTGAAGCTGGCTTATCCCAAATTGATCGTATCCAAACTAAAATTAGAGACCTAGAGGGTTCAATTAAATCAAATACAGACGTAGACTCGGATTTTAATAAACTCAACCGATATTATTCTTTTTATGATAAAATCCTAAATACCATTCAAAATAAAAAGATTGAAATTGGAATCGCTAAAGCAAGTACAGTTTCCAATTTTAGGACTTTATCTCCTGCAAATTCTTCCAGTGCTCCGATTTATCCAGTGCCAGGTTTAGTGTATTTACTAACCGTTGTAATTGGTTTTATTTCCAGCATAGGTTTAGTTTTAATAAAATATTTAATCCACAATAAAATCAATGATATAAAGGAAATAGAAAGGCTTACAAATGCTCCAATTTTAGGTCTTGTACCCAATTATAATATGGGTGGTTCTGAGTTTTCGCAGCTTGTAGTTAATAGAAATCCAAAAGCCTCTATAAGTGAATCTTTTCGCTCTATTAGAACTAATCTAGACTTTTTATCAGGGAATAGTAAAGGGAAAAACAAAATTATTTCCCTTACCTCTACAGTAAGTGGAGAAGGTAAAACTTTTGTAGCGCTTAATATTGGGGGAATAATTGCTCTTTCTGCGAAAAGGGTAGTTATTCTTGATCTTGATTTAAGAAAACCAAAAATTCACATGGCTTTTGATCAGGAAAACACCAAAGGGATGTCTACTGTATTAATTGGAAAAAATTCTATTGAGGAATGTACCGGAAAAACAGATCTTGATAATCTGGACTATATCCTGGCGGGTCCTGTTCCTCCAAACCCTGCCGAGTTATTAATGTCAGCAGAATTTGACAAAGTAATAGAAAAACTAAAAGCTACTTATGATATCATTATTTTTGATACCCCACCTGTAGGGCTAGTAACTGATGGAATTATTGCGATGAGAAAAGTAGATATTCCGATTTATGTAGTGAGAGCAGGGGTTTCTAAAGTTTCATTTTTAGAAAATGTGAATAATCTGAAGGAAATCAACAACTTTAAACATTTATCCATTATTTTAAACTCTGTAGATACTACCAATAGCTATGGGTATGGAGAATATGGCTATGGTTATGGATACGGCTATGGTTATGGAAATAATTACGGGTATTACGAAACTGAAAAAATCAGTTGGTGGAAAAAACTAATTAGGAGAGATAAATAATGTTTTCATTTTTTAAGAAGAAAAAATCACAAAATACAGCAGTTGAACCAATTAGAAAAATAAAAGTTGATATGCATTCCCACCTTTTGCCTGGTATTGATGATGGTGCGGAAAATATTGAGCAATCCTTATTTTTAATTCGAAGGTTTATTCAACTAGGGTATGAAAAACTTATTACTACTCCCCATGTAATGAGTGATTTTTATAGAAATACACCTGAAATTATTCTAGGGAAACTCGAAGAGGTAAAGACAGCTTTAAAAGCAGAAAACCTGAATATTCAAATTGAAGCTGCAGCAGAATATTATTTAGATGAGTTTCTTATTCAAAAGTTGGAGAATAATGAACCTCTTCTAACCATTGGAGACAAATATCTGT
This sequence comes from Flammeovirgaceae bacterium, assembly GCA_019634305.1. Classification (GTDB taxonomy): domain Bacteria; phylum Bacteroidota; class Bacteroidia; order Cytophagales; family Flammeovirgaceae; genus Flexithrix. The sequence continues at coordinate 7,536 of JAHQVQ010000397.1, forward strand.
TATTTGAAACTTCGTTTATCAATCCCTGCTCCCAACTTTTACATGCCATATTTTTGATGCGTTCTTCAGGCTATATTCCCATTTTAGCTCACCCAGAAAGGTACACATACTATTTCCAAAAATATGATGATCTTGTTTCACTGTTAGATAAAGGGGTGAAATTTCAAATGAATATTAATTCTTTAACAGGCTATTATTCTAAACAATCAAAAAAGATTGCTGAAAAGCTTGTTAAGGATAAAGCTATTTCCTTTTTAGGAACAGACTGCCATGCTCCCAAACATCTTGATCATTTTAAAAAAGCTCAATTACTACCTTCTTTTAAAGATGCACTTAAATTAGATTTGTTAAACAACTCACTTCTAGATTAAAAACCTTTATTTTGCAAATGAATTAAAATTCAGTTCTCGAAAGAGGGTGCTAAGGATTATTAATTTTAGTGAAATTTATTTCCTGAAAAATGGGAATATTGAATATTAAAAAAGTATGGTTTATTTCATTATTGGTTGTAATGGGTTAGTTGGAAGTTATATAGCCAGGGAAATTCTGAAAAATGGCGGAAAGGTAAAGGCATTGAAACGAGAGCATAGTGATTTAAGCATGGTGAAAGATATAGCCTCTCAAATTGACTGGATACCCGGAGATTTGCTTGATATTGTTTCTATCGAAGAAGGCATTGAAAATTCTGATTATGTAATTCATGCTGCAGGAATGGTTTTTTCTAACTCAAATGATGAAAAAAAACTTTTTAAAATTAATGTTGAGGGAACAGCCAATGTAGTTAATAGCTGTCTGAGGTTTCCGATTAAAAAATTTTTGTTCATAAGCTCAGTGGCTGCAATTGGTAAAAACAGTCCCCAGGAATTCATTGGAGAGGAAAATAAATGGGAAAATGATAAAGTTGTTTCAACTTATTCCTTAACTAAATATTTAGCTGAACAAGAAGTTTGGAGAGCCATTGAAGAAGGGTTGGACGCAGTCATTGTAAATCCTTCTATCATTTTTGGAGTGGGTAATTGGAAAAAAAGCAGCCTCAAATTAATTGATTACCTATGGAATGCTCCAAATTACTTTCCTGTTGGTCTTGCTAATTATGTAGATGTAAGAGATGTAGCAGAAATTTCCTTTAAACTTTTAGTTTCGGATATAAAAAACGAAAGGTTTATATTAAACTCAGGATCTGAACTTTACAAAGACTTATTCAGTAAAATCTCTGTCTTACTTGACAAAAACCCTCCACAAAAAGCATTAAAACCTTGGTTTGGCATCCTTATTTCTTACCTGGATTGGTTTATATCTTCTATTTTTAGAAAAAAACAAAAAATCACGAAAGAAATGATTATTAGTTCAGCTGATTGTGTTAAATATAGTAATCATAAAATATCTAATACTTTAGGAATTAATTTTAAAGACATCAATGAGACTCTGGAATGGGTTTGTGAGCACTATGTAAATTTCAGGTTGAAAAAAGAATTTTAATATTCCTAATTAAAAATTAGTTTTGTAGTTTAGATATTAGAGTGAACCTCTGTGGTTTTTAATGAGAATCTTATGTAATTCTTAAAAAGCAAAAAGTTCACAATTTCCCAAACTATTTTTTGGGTATAAGATGGAATTGTAGGGTTTTTCAATGTCAAACTAATATGTTTGAAATTTAATGGCAAAAAATACTAATAAGGATAATGATTTGAAAAAAGCGGTAAAAAGGTTTGAAAGAATGCTTCAAACTAATGAAACCTATTTTTTTGATCTCAGTGTTTATGAGCAATTAATAGATCATTATTTCAGCTCAAATCATTATTCGAAAGCAATAAAAGTATGTGATATCGCTATTCTGCAATATCCCTATTCTACAGAGTTGTTCATTAGCAAGGCTAATATATTTTCCTATTCAGGAAATTATGATGAAGCTTTTAAGGCTCTGGAATGCGCAGAAAATATTCAGCCTACCGATCCGGAAATCATTCAGCTTAGAGGTCAGCTTTATTCTATGTCTGGAGAGCATCAGCTTGCCATTGAATGCTTTGAACAGGTCTTACCGATAATTGATGATAAATCCCATGTTTACCATAACATTGGGTTTGCACTTCAATCCATAGAAAAATTTGATGAAGCCACTCAGTACTATGAACAGGCTATTGAATTAGACCTTGGAAATGAAGATGCTGTTTATGAACTTATCTTTTGCCTTGAAACAATTGGAGAATTAGAAAAAGGCATAAAATTTTTCAATAGATTTATTGATAATGATCCTTATTCGGCTATTTCCTGGTATAACCTGGGAATCTTGTATGAAAAATTATCAGATTATAAGAAAGCTGTATGGGCATTTGACTATGCAGCATTAATTGATGCTCAGTTTGTAGAGGCTTATTTCCATTTGGGAAATGATTATATAAATCTTGAAGATTATGATAATGCTTATAAGGCATTTGCAAAAGCATTAGAATTTGAAGGACCTTCTGCTGAAGTTTATTGTAGTCTGGGAATTTGTAAAGAAAATCTTAAAGACTTTGATGAAGCACAAAAGTTTTATAAAAAAGCCCTGGATGAGGATGAAGAATGTGATGATGCCTGGTTTGGAATTGGAAACTGTTTGGGTTTAAAGGAAAAGTGGTTTGAAGCTGTTCATTTCCTGCAAAAATCAGTTAAGCTAAATCCTTATAATGATGAATATTGGTTGGTATTGGCAGATATGGAATTTAAATTGGGGAATGAGCTTTCTTCTCTGGAAGCTTTTGAGCGTGCTGGAGAATTAAACCCTACCAATCCGGAAATTTGGCTGAAATGGTCACTTGCTCATTATGAAAAGGATAATGTTGATGGGGCAATTAATATCATAAATGAAGGACTTAGCGAATTACCAGATAATGTAGATTTAATTTACAGAGCATGTGGCTATAATTTCGTGGCTGGTAAATATTCAATTGCCAATAATTTATTAGAGAGTGGATTGATTTTAGATTTCGATAAACACACCCTCCTATTCGATTTTTTCCCTGATCTTCAAATCAAAAAAACCTTACTAAAGATTATTAATAACTTTAAGAAATAACTTCTAAAAAGGTAATCAACAATTTTATTTTAAATTTTACTTACTAAACCATTGAAATTTATTTAATTGTATTTTTTAATGATTTTTTATAATTATAAAAAGTAATGAATTATTCTTTATCAAATATCCCTGAGCGAACAAACAAACCTAGGAATGAAGGATTTACCATGGTAATGGA
>JAHQVQ010000398.1 GCA_019634305.1 Flammeovirgaceae bacterium
AGTGCGAGATGATGGCCGGTGACTGTTAAGTCTACCTAATATAATTAGACATCCTGTCTAAATTATGCAGCCATGGCGTAATTTTCTTCGCCAATTATTGTTTGGAACTATCTTTCAAGGCTCTCACCCCATGAGCCTGCATGCTTACCCACGTAACTACTCAACCTGTCTAATCCATGTCGGCCCCAGTTACTTAGTATTAATATACAGTTGTTAAAAAGTAAAATAGTTTAAAATTTTGCCACAACTGATTAAAAAACAAACAAATATACTCAGTTTATTTTTTACAAGTGTTTTAAATTTTATATACCCAACCTCTGGTATCTTCAACTAAACCTCTTTGAATTCCAGTCAGTTCCGCATGTAATTTATTCGAAAACTCCCTTGTTTCCACAGCAGGAAGTTCATAATCTATCCCATCATACGCCATAAGAGCGATTTGGGTTATGGTGGCTGCAGTACCTGCACCAAACATTTCCTTTAAAGAACCATCTTTAATTGCCGAAATAATTTCAGCAACTTCAACTGGTCTTTCTTCTACTTTCATTCCCCAGTCTTTGGCAATTTGTACCACACTTCTTCTGGTAATACCGGGTAAAATTGTATCACTTGAAGGAATAGAAACTAAAGTATCATTGATCACAAAAAGTACATTCATTGTGCCTGATTCCTCAATAAATTTATGCTCCTTTCCATCTGTCCATAACAACTGGTGATAACCTTGCTCAGCGGCTAATTTTGCCGGATACATAGAAGCAGCATAATTCCCAGCCGCTTTGGCAAATCCAGTTCCTCCCTGAGCTGCTCTGGTATATTCAGTCTCTACCTTTACTTTCACCGGCTCAGAATAATAAGCACCTACTGGTGAAGCGAAGATGATAAACTTGAAAGATTCAGAAGGTTTTAAGCCAATGTATTCATCAGCAGCAAATTGGAACGGACGAATATATAAAGCAGAATCCTTTACATTAGGCACCCATCCTCTATCCAGGTCCAACAATTTATGCAAACCAGTCATGAAAATTTCCTCAGGAACTTCTGGCATACAAAGTCTTTTGGCTGAATCTTTTAGCCTCTTGGCGTTTTCCTCTGGTCTGAAAACCAAAACTTCCTTGCCATCTGGGCTTCTAAACCCTTTTAATCCCTCAAAAACAGATTGTCCGTAGTGCAACACAGAAATTGCCGGACTTAAATTCAGGTTATTGAATGGCTCAATTCTCAAATCAGACCACTGTCCATTTTGGTATTCCGCCAAAAACATATGGTCTGCGTAAATTTTACCAAAAGGAATATTATTAAAGTCAATTTCCGGTAAACGGGATTGATTCGTTTTTTGAATTTTAATATCTAATCCGATATCTATCATTTCTTTATTTATTAATCCATTTATAATAATTGCCTTTTAACCTTACAGGATCCTAACATCAACTATTATAAAAAGTGAATTTCCTTGCTAAATTGTTATGGTAAATTTAAGTAAAATAATTATTTCCGTAATACTAAAGTTGTTGCACAAAAATAAATATCAATTCAATTGCCATAACTGTTTGATAATGAGAGATTATTTCTCACTATTAAGCTAGCACAGGAATTAATTTATGCTTAAGCCTACCAAAATGGTTTGCAAAATTATAACAATACTTTTCTAAAAAAAATTACTGTCAATTATCTTATAAAGCTCAGGATAAACTTTTTTTGATGCGGCCAGAATCTGATTTCCAAAAATATAATCTTTTCCCATCCGGAAATCACTTACAGACCCACCAGCTTCCTGAACCAAAAGCACTCCGGGAGCTACATCCCAGGGCTTAAGCCCAAATTCAAAAAAGGCCTCAAATCTTCCCGAAGCTACATAGGCAAGGTCAATTGCTGCAGACCCCATTCTTCTTAGGCCATGGGCATTTCTTAAAATCTCTCCCAAGGTTTTAAAGTATTGGGGAATTTTATCTATTTCCTTATAAGGAAATCCGGTAGAAACTAATCCTTCAGATAAGGTTTTTGAATTGGAGGCATAAATTCTTTCTCCATTACAAAAAGCACCATGTCCTTTAATGGCGTGAAACATTTCCTTTTGATGAATGGCATTTGTTACACCAATTAAAATTTCATCATCTTTAATTAGCGCAATATTTACCCCAAAATGAGGAACGCCATGAAGAAAATTGGTGGTGCCATCCAGCGGATCAATAATCCAGTTAAAACCCTTTTCAACTCTTTCACCAGTACCTTCTTCTGCAATGAAACCTGCGTCTGGTAAAATTTTAATTAGTCTTTCAACAATTAATTTTTCAGCTTCCTTATCCACATAGGAAACAAGATCGTTCATGCCTTTATACTCAATATCCTCTACCTTAAACTTCCCAGCTTCTTCTTTAATAAATTGCCCAGCTGATTTAGCTATTTCAATTACCTGATCACAAATTTCTTTTAATTCCACGAAATGTTTTTCTTTAAAAATTTAAACCGTAAAATACTTTCTGCCCTTCAGGATAATATCCTTCAATTAAGAACTCTCCCTGGGCATCATTCAGAATGGCACTGAGTTCATCAGCATTACCAATAGGTTGTTTATCTATATGCGTAATGATAAAGCCCTGTTCTACTCTGGCTTCTCTCAATTTTCCTTCTCTTAGTTTTATTATTCTCAATCCAGAAGAAATTCCTAAAATATCTTTTTCTCTTTCGGAAATAGGCATTACATCTGCTCCAAGATTTGGGATTTCAGTAGCGCCTTCCCTAATTGTTTTTACAATCTCTACACCGTTATTCTTATTTTTCAGGATAACATCTACATTGTAAATTTGATTATTTCTTTTATAAACCACATTTATTTTATCCCCAGGTCTGTTTCTAGCAACTAATTCCTGTAAAGCAGAAACATTATCCACTTCATTTTCATCAATGGCAATAACGATATCTCCCGCTTTAATGCCAGCTTCCTGAGCTCCTCCATCTGGGGAAACTCCTATAATAAAAACACCTTCCACTTTATCAAGCCCTAATTCTTCCACAAGATTTGCATCTACATCTTCAATGCTTACCCCCATTAATGCCCGTTGTACTTCTCCATAGCTCAATAAATCATCCATTACTTTTCTAACCAGAGTAACAGGCACAGCAAATGAATATCCGGCAAAAGAGCCTGTATTGGTGGCAATGGCTGTATTTACGCCTATTAGTTTCCCATCCAAATCCACTAAGGCACCACCACTATTTCCAGGGTTTACTGCTGCATCTGTTTGGATGAATGCTTCAATATTATAATTCTGAATAGACCTTGATCTTAAAATGCCGATATTTCTGGCTTTGGCGCTTACAATTCCCGCAGTAACGGTGGAGGTTAGGTCGAAAGGATTTCCTACAGCCAATACCCATTGCCCGGTTTTAACTTTGTCCGAATCGCCATAAGGCACAAAAGGAAGGTTTTCTTCTTTTACTTTTAATAAAGCCAAATCAGTAGTTGGATCAGTCCCTACAACAGCCGCTCTGTAACTTCTTTTATCATCCAGAACTATTTCAATTATAGAAGCATTTTCAATGACATGATTGTTGGTGGCAATATATCCATCGCTGGAAATAATTACCCCAGAGCCCGAAGACATTCTGTGACCTCCACCATGACCACCTTCTCCTTCACCCCACAGGTCCTGAATCATTTCTTCCCAGGCACTGCCATTTCCACCAGTATAAATAGTTTTGATATGGACTACTGCAGGAGTAACTCTTTCAGCTGCTGCCATAAAGTTTAAGCCATCCGGAACTACATAGCTACTGGATTCTTTGTTTTTCTCATTTTTGGCAAAACTGGAGAATACTACACTTTGCTTCTCGGAAATTGATTCCGGAGTTTCTTCCCCTTTGAAAAAGCTAAAACCCGCCAGGGCGATCATTCCTCCAAAAACGGAAGCTAAGACAAGGGTCATTAAATATTTCTTTTGATCCATAAGATAGCGCTGTACTGGTGATTAATATGATAATGGGAATTGTAGATTTCCTAAAAGGGTATTATCAGAATATTTTACTAAGTAGTTTAATAAAGGTTTTGAGTGAATGAAAGGATTAGAATTACTTTCAAGCTATAAAAAAATATTAAACACTTGAATATAAAAATAATAAAGTTGAGTGAATAATATTTGATCTATAAAATTAAAAAGTGGAATAAATTTTATGAATGATATTTATATATAAGGTAAGAAGCTGGATTTTTGTTCAGATTACCAGAAATAATTAATCTATACTTTAACTTTTTTTAAATAAAAAAGCACTGAGATTAAAATCCCAGTGCTCTATTGGAAATTATTATTACTTATTTCTCTAATTTAATCACCTCACTTCCAGCTAAAAGAAATGCGCCTGCTCCATATACTTCCCAGCTATCTTTAGAAGTTGGTCTTGGATCTGCACCAATTTGCTGAGTATAACCTAACATTCCATTCGGATGAACTGCACCATTTAGTGCAACCCAGGCTTTCTTCACCACAGGCAAATATTCTGCTTTGTCCAACATTCCATTATTTATTCCCCAGCTTAGTGCATAACAATAAAAACCAGTCCCACTAGATTCTCCAATAGGGAAAGATTTTGGATCCAATAAACTAGCTTTCCAAAAACCATCCTCCTGCTGTATGCTGGCAATTTTTTTAGCCATTTCTTTATATAAATCAATATAGAAATCTCTAGTTGGATGATCTTTTGGTAACTCCTTGATTACCTTCACCAATCCGCCCATTACCCAGCCATTTCCTCTCGACCAGAATATTCGTTCTCCGTTTTTTTCTCTTTTTCCAATACCATCTTCCGCAATTACATATTTAAGATCTCTCGCAAATAAATGCTCTTCCTTATTATAAAGAAGAGCATAGCATTCCTTGAAAAGCTGGTCCATATATTCGATATATTTATTATCTCCTGTAGCATTACTAAGTTTTACATAAGCAGGAGGAGCCATAAATAATGCATCACACCACCACCAATCTATTACTTTTATACCTTTAACCTCAGGTTTTCCTGCCATCATTTTATCGATAGAATCTTTAAATGGAGCATAGAAGGAAGGATCATTTTTAATATTAGCCAAATCAATATAAGTCTGTGCGATGGCATGGTCATCAGCATGTCTTAATCTAGGCCCAAGTTTCCATTCGTTTTCCTCTCCCATTTTAATCATGGATTTCAATAGCTTTTTTGAACCAGTTGTTTGATAAGCGGCCATCACCCCTGCGTAAAATGCTCCATTAGTCCAATCGTAAGATTTGTGTTTGGGATTAGCTAATTGCCAACTTGCTACACTTTTCATTACTTTTTTAATCGATTTATCTGTAAATAGCCCATCATTATTTTGAGCATTTCCTATTGTAATGATTGAAAAAAGGAATAAGCCTAGGAACGTGAATTTTAAATTCTTCATTTTCTTTTTAGTGAAATTTTATTTGTAGATCAGTACTTGACTTCCATTCAGGTACTGATAAATACTATAGTCAATTATCAGTAAAATTTTTGAATTTTGGAGAATTAACCTCCTCCTTTTAAATGAAAAAAGTCCGGGAATGCTCCCGGATTTTTTTTAGATAAGTAAAGTATGCAATGAATCCTTTTAAATCTTAATAACCAGGATTTTGAGGTTTAAGGTTAGCGTTTCTATCTAATTCATCCTGAGGCAATGGGAAGAAATAATCTCTGCTTGCATCAAAATTATCATGTAGTTCAAAGGCGTTTGCACCTTTAAATACTTCATCTCCAATATTCCATCTTTTAATATCATACCATCTTTTGAACTCAAAAGCCAATTCTAATCTTCTTTCATCTCTAATAATTTGTGTTAGATCGCCTCCAGCAGTAACATCCTCAGGGAAACTCACTTGAGTCCCTGCCCAATTTCGAGCTCTTGCTCTGATTTCGTTGATATACCCGATTACCTCTGCATCTCTTCCACCTAAATTATTTGCAGCTTCTGCAGCTATTAAAAGTACTTCAGCATATCTAAATGCAGAGTAATTATTATCCGAAATACCAGAGTCTCCTCTGTGGTTACCGGCCATTCTAAAATACTTGCCTTGATGAGGGCGTGGAGAACCATGGTTTGGTGCAAATTGGTCATATCCTACTAATACATCATCAATATAAGCTGAATCAATGAAGCTGACTTTTCTCCTGTAATCACGGGCATCCCATGTTTCAAATACAGAGAAAGCAGGTACACTTACACTCCAACCTGCATTAGTATTGGGTAGAGAAACACTTCGTATTCCAGTGATTGGACCCATCCAATCATTTTGTTGACTGTTGCTTCCTACTACTTGTCCTAAGAAATCTACCATAAAAACATGTTCAGCAAGGCCATCAGCATTACTTCCATCAAATAACTCCTGGAAATCGGGCATTAAATCATATCCAAATCTAGCCTTATTATCAATCACGAATTTTGCTTCATCATAAGCTTGTTGATTATTCCCCATAGTTAAATGAACCGATGCTAAATAAGCTGCTGCTGTACCCCTTGTAGGCCTGGACCTTAAGCTACCGGCATAATCATCTGGTAAATTTTGTTTGGCAAATTCCAAGTCGGCAATTATTAACTGGTAAACCTGATCAGCCGGAGTTTTGGATATTTCCTTAATTTCTTCTGGATCAGTAATAAAAAAATCAATATAAGGAATATCCCCAAAAATCCTTACTAAATGGTAATAGGTAAAAGCTCTAATGAACATGGCTTCAGCTTTTAAAGCATTAATTTGTTCAGCGGGTTCACCTACCAGTTCGGCACCGGAAATACCAGCATTAGCTGCCCCGATAATTTGGTAAGCCCTCGGCCAAAAAGCGGTGATCATTCCATTATTAGTATCCATATTAAAGTCATTCACCTGTTGTCTTCTACCTGGAGTATTTCTATCACCTATATCACACATATCACTTCTAAGTTGAAGACTTAGCACTAACTTTCTTCCATAAAACTGTTCGGAAGCGATATAAGCATAGGCTCCGAGTACTGATGTTTCTACATCAGTAGCAGTTTTAAAAAAAGCTTCTGGAGCTAATAATCCAATAGGTTCTTCCTGAAGGTCTGAACAGCTAAAAATCCCAAAGAAGAGGCAAAGGACAAAAGATCTATTTATAAATTTTTTCATTTTTTTCAATTTTAAGTGAGAATACCATGATTTAAAATCCAAGATTTAACCCAAATGTAAATGACTTGGCATTCGGATAACTGGCATAATCTAGCCCTAAATTTCTGTTACCATCAGTATCAGATCCAGTTGTTCTATAATTTACTTCAGGATCATAACCTTCATAATCGGTAAATGTCAGAATGTTTTGGGCACTTACATAAACCCTTAACTTTTGGATTTTCATTTTGTCTAGCACATCTTTTGGTAAATTGTATCCTAAAGAAATGTTTTTTAACCTGACAAATGATCCATCATGAATCCATCTTGTTGAAGCTCTTCGTGTTCTACCACCAAAAGCACTTGGAACATCGGTATTTGTATTTTGAGGAGTCCATCTATTTAAGGCAGCTGTGGTAGCATTATTTCTTCCTGCTAATAAATCCAATTCCATCAAAGTATAATTGAATATGTCATTTCCTTTCGAAGCCTGAAAAAATATGTTTAAGTCAAACCCTTTATAGCTAAAGTCATTATTGAGACCCCAAATAAAATCTGGGTGAGGATTCCCAATAATTGCTCTGTCATCATTATTCAATTGACCATCTGGTACACCAGTTAAATCTCCGTTGGAATCTTTAGTACCATCAATGTCTCTGAATTTTTCACCTCCCGGCTCTTCTTCAAATCCACCTCCAGGAAGAATTTCATCTCCTTGTTGGTAAACTCCATCATAAATCCATCCATAAAATGAGCCCACTGGTTGACCTTCAGTTAATAACTGAGTGTTTCCTAAACCTACCATATGACCTGGACCTGAGCTATATTGAATATCATTGCCATCAGGTAAGGTAAGTACTTTATTTCTGTTGGCAGAAATATTAAAATCAGTACTCCATTGGAATTCACCATCAAAATTTCTGGTATTAAGGGTAAATTCAAATCCTTTGTTTTCGACAGATCCAATATTTTTCAACTGTGTAGTATATCCGGAATACTCTGGCAACGGAACACTGAACAATAAATCTTCAGTTTCCATTGAATAATAATCCATAATAATATTAAGTCTGTTTCCTAATAAACCAATATCAACACCTATGTCTAATTGAGTAGTAGTTTCCCAGGTTAATTTGTCATTGGCTACTGAGGTTGGAGCTACAGCATTTACAGGAGCACCACCTTGAACGGTTAGAACATTACTTAAATTAGCTAGCGTTTGGTAAGGATTGATAGCTCTGTTTCCGGTAATACCATAACTTGCTCTCCATTTCCAGTTACTGATTACCTCAATATTATCCATAAAAGCCTCATCATTCATATTCCAAGCAACAGCTCCAGAAGGGAAGAATGCCCACTTATTACCTTCGCTAAATACTGAAGTCCCATCGTATCGGGCCGTGAAAGTAATGAGATACTTGCTGGCGATTGAATATTTTGCTCTTCCATACCATGAAGCCAAGTCCCACTCAGAAACACCGGAATTTGGAGCCTGCCAAATAGAAGATCCTCCTAAATTCCAATATAATCCAGCATCTGTGGGAAAGCTTTGTCCTCTTCCAGACCAACTTTCACTTCTAGATTTTTGGTAAGAATAACCTCCTACAACTGTAAGGTTTTGATTTCCGAAGTCCTTTGTATAAGTAAGATAATTTTCATTTAAAAAGAGTGAGTTTTTTCTACCAATTACTCTTCCATCACCACCAACTCCAGCACCTCCTTGCAAAGTTGAAGGAACATATTCTCCTTGTCTGCCATTATCACTACTTGCCCCTAAAGTAACTCGAAACTTAAGATCGTTAAGGATACTATACTCGCCATATAGATTACCCTGGAATCTATCAGTAACAGATTCATTTGTATATTCTGTAGCAATTGCAACTGCGTTATCATGTTGATCGCTTAGCCTAGCAAGAGTATAATTTCCATTTTCATCTCGAATAGCCTGATCAGGTCCAAATTTAAAAGCAGAGGCTACTACACCTGATCCGTTTGCTCCTCCGGAATCCTCCTGAGTTCTGGCACCCTTTTGATCACTCCTTCTTGCAAATAAATTTAATCCAAATTTAAATTTTTCTGAAGCCTTAATATCGATATTACTGGTGATAGAATATCTTTGAAAGCCTGAATTCAGAATAATTCCTTTTTGATCATAATAAGTACCAGATAGATAATAGTTCACATTGTCAGAACCACCAGAAATTCCCATTTGGTAATTTTGAATATATCCAGGTTGGAAAATTTCTTCCTGCCAATCAGTGTTGTTTCCTAATGAAGTAAATCCAGGGTTTGCATCCTGTAGGTAAGATGTAAATTGATCTGTATTAAGTAAATCCAGTCTGTTAATTTCTTCCTGAACAGAATAAGAAGCATTAAAATCTACACTAGTCCTGCCTGATTTACCTCTTTTGGTGGTGATCATAATTACACCATTTGCTCCTCTTGAACCATAAATAGCAGTTGCAGAGGCATCCTTTAATACCTCCATTGATTCTATATCCTCCGGTGGTGGAATAGCAGCACCAACAAATCCATCAACAACATAAATGGGATCACTACTTGCATTAATAGAAGTTCCACCTCTTACTCTTACTTTATAAGATGATCCAGGTTGTCCATTATTAGCAGTAATTTGTACTCCAGCAGCCCTTCCTTGTAATGCCTGCACAGCTCCAATAGCTGGGTATGCAGTTAATTCTTCTGATTTTACAGAAGATACAGATCCAGTCAAATCACTTTTCTTAACGGTACCATATCCAACCACCACAACTTCTTCTAATTGTTCTAGGTCTGGTGCCAGAGTAATATTCAATGTAGATTGATTACCAACTTCTACCTCCTGTGTTTTAAAACCAATGTAGCTAAGTGAAAGTACTGAATTATCAGCAACATTTAGTTTAAACTTACCATCCATATCTGTGGTAGTACCAGTGGAAGTGCCTTTTAAAATAACACTCACACCAGGTAGTGGAAGATTGTCTTCCCCACTTAATACTGTTCCGGAAACTTCAGTTTGAAAAAGCTCGAAATCATTTTCTAACTTTTCTGCAACGGAAGATTCGAAGATGTTTTTTTTACTTACAAAAATGTTATCATTTACTCTTTTAAATTTTAGATCAGAGCTTTTAGAGATATGTCTCAGTAAATCTGCTAGAGATTCATTTTCGATTGCTGTACTAATTCGCTGATTTGTATCAATTTTCCTGTTATCGTAGGCAAATTTGAAATCAGTTTTATTCGTGATTAATGCGAAAGCCTCTTTTAAAGTAGTGTTTTTTAAGTCAACACTTAAAATGACTTCTTCTATACTTTTTCTTTGGGCATTACCATCTCCAGCAATCAGTAAGCCTGCCATGAGGCATTGGAATATTATACCATAAAATAAATACCTGGACATAATCAAGATTTGTCTTAGTAGTTTCAATTTCATATTTTTATATGTTTTTGAGTGACGAAAAAATTCAAAGACGCATTCTTATTCAATCCTGAGGAGCCAAGACCTTCCCAAATTTTGGCAACTTGGTTTATTGATAAGAAACACTTAAAGCTGGCTACTTCCTATAGCCGGCTTTTCTTTTTAGCTTGAGTTGGGGTTCATTTTCATTTTCAGTTAATTATTTACTTTTTGTTTTTAATTATGGTAATCAGTTTAAAAACTAATTGTTTGTTATAGTCACTACTTTATCCTCAATTAAAAAATCGAACTTAACGGAGAAACTAAGTCCCTCAAGTACAGCCTTTAATGATTCGTTGTGGAACTCTCCCTCAAATTCACTTTCTAATGATTTTCCCTTCACTTCGAAGCTTACTCCATACCATCTTTCCAGTTTTTCCTTCACTTCATTGAAGCTGGCATTTTCAAAATATAAAATATTATCCTTCCAGGAGAGTACCTGTTTTCTATCAAAATCACTTTTAACAAGTTGGTTATCTATTTTGCTAAAAGTGCTCATTTCTTCTGGAAGAAGGAATAATTCTTTTGTTGATTTTACATTGTTATCAGGTGCCTGGTAGGCTACAGCGACTTTCCCACTGGCTACAGCTACTTGTACACTTTCATCTTCAGGAAATGCCTTAATATTAAAAGAGGTACCGAGAACAGTAGTTTTTACTTTTCCTGTGTGGATAATAAAAGGTCGGTTTTCATCTCTTGAAACATCAAAAAAGGCTTCCCCTTCTAAATAGACTTCTCTTATGTTGGCATCGAATGAAGATGGAAAGATTAATTTAGAATCAGAATTTAATTTCACTATAGTGCCATCCTTCAGTTCTAAAGTTGTTTTTACACCAATTGGACTAAATTTTTCAGTTAGCTCTGGAAAGTTATTTTCGGCAATATTCTCATTGTTACCGGAAACATCCGAATTCAGGTTTTGATAAAGAAACACACCACTAACTATTGAAAGGAGAACTGCCGCAGCTATTTGGTTTATCCTCCAAAATTTACTCCCGCCTTTCTCCGGTTTTAAATAGGCTCTTTTGGTTCCTTGCTCTATACTGGCTAACAATAAATTTTTCTCCCGGTCTGAAAAAGTCAAATCCTTAAAGGAAATAGATTGTGTTAATACTTTTGCTTTATTTACTTTTTCAATATTCTCCGGACTTTCCAACATCCAATTTTGCAACTCGTCATAATTTCGCCCAGTTTTTACCCAGTTAATGAAAGCTTCATCTAGTAAAAAATCATTTATGTGGTAATTATTAAATTTCATGTCAGGGGCTTAGAAGTTTGAAAATGCTGATTTTTAAAATTGTTGATCTAAATCTGTATATTTTTATTTCATATCCTTATAGGATAGCAACTCTTCATTTCTACTCTATTTTTTTTGTATTTTTTTTAAGTATTCAATTAACTTATTGATTTACAGTGAAATAGTTCAAAAATTATTTTTCAAAAAAAATATTATAAAACCTCCTTTCACTATTTTTTTATTGTAAAAAAATCAAATTAATTTACATTTTATTAAAATACATAATTAAATTATGTATTTTAGTGTTATATATAAAGAAATAACAAAAGGTAAATGAATAAAATAGCCCAAAAACTATCTCAGGATAAAAAAGGTAAGACTGAGGTGAAAAATAAAAAATCATTTTTTAGAGAATGGCTGGATGCAATAGTATTTGCCGTAATTGCAGCTACAGTAATTCGAGCATTATTTGTAGAAGCCTTTATGATTCCCACTCCTTCAATGGAGCGATCACTTTTGGTAGGAGATTATTTGTTTGTAAGTAAATTCCATTATGGTACGAGAACTCCGAAAACCCCCCTTCAAATTCCATTAACATTTCAAAAAATTTGGGGAACAGAAATTCCTGCTTATTTGGAATGGATTGATTTGCCCATGTTTAGATTACCAGGGTTTTCAGAAATACAAAGAGATGATCCGGTGGTATTCAATGTGCCTCATGAGTTGGAAAACCCTGTAGATATGAGAACTTACTATATTAAAAGGTGTGTGGGAATTGCCGGAGATACTTTAAAAATTACCAATCAGCAATTGTATATTAATGGAGTTCCCTCCGAAATCAAACCGGGAATGCAAAGCAGTTATTTCCTGAAAACTAATCAGGCTATCAATCAGAAAGTATTTAAGAGAAATAATATTACAGATGTATATCAGGTGAGGGGAGGGTATTTAGTTCACACTTCTCCAGAAACTACCGCAAAGCTAAAGGAACTTAATTTTATTGATTCGGTAGAGCCAATTATTTATGAAG
>JAHQVQ010000034.1 GCA_019634305.1 Flammeovirgaceae bacterium
AGGTTAAACGCATCAAATTTTTAGATAGCTCTTAGAAGGAAGTTAGAATAGATTTTAATAATTTTATTTTTTGAATTAAAAAATAAAATCGAGCCTCATAAGCTCCAAATAGTGTTTGAATATTTTCATGCGTTTAACCTATTTATTAGCTTCATTTACCAACATGAAATACATTGAACAAGAGGAAGATAAAAGCTTTCAATGACAACTACTATCAGATTATTAATAGAAAACTAAAAACCATATGAATTTTAATTCTACTTATAATTCTGCATTTTTAATCTTTTCTCTATCTATCTGTTTTGCTTCGTGCCAACCTTCACGGCAACTTTCTTTCCAGCCTATAAAGGTAAATATTGAAAATAGTGGAGGTAAAAAGATTGGCATAAAATCCCAAGATGGAGTTAAAGTGGCTGTAAATCACGAACTATCTACAAATGAATGTTTGGTTTTTAGGGTAGTTGTTCAAAACAATAGTGAGGAAACAATTTTGATTGATCCGGATAATTTCTATTATATTCCAAAAGGTGAAAACAGAAACTTCAGGACATCTAACTATATTAAAACCATAAGTAACAGTGTAGCACTAAAAGGAGTGGAATATGCATATTACAAGGAACATAAAAGGCATAAATCTGCTTCGGCTGTAGGAATAGGATTAGGAATTTTGGCATTTGCAGCCGACATAGCAGCAAATGAAACAGGAGGAAAAAGCTCTAATTTTTTTAATAAAAACATTGCTCGAGAAGCAGTTTTTGGAGGTTTGGCAATTCTATCGGAAGTCAATGAGTCCAAACATGAAAAGACACTTTGGGAAATTGACAGATCGAGAAGTGTTTTAAATTTTGAACCAATGAAAATTCAAAGTCTAAGACCAGGAGAACAGGTGGAAGGTAAAATCATTTTTCCTTATTTAGAAGACTCGGATTTTTTATTGATGTACTTCCCATTTGGAGCGGATATAATTAATATTGACTTTGCTCTTAATAATTAATTATTTGAGTGCGACCTCCTCAATAAATGGAATTTCTTCATATTCTACTTCCAAAGTAAAAATATTGATTGTACTTGCTGTATAGTTACAAACCCAGGCTTCAAGCTTATTTCCTTCTTGGAAAATATCCACCCCCACTGGTTTTCCTTTAGATTCCCATGAACCTAATAGGGAAAGGTCAGCAGCTGAAAATGCTTGCAAAACCTGTCCTGCGTAACAAGTAACAAAAATAATGGAACTATCATTTGAAAAAGTAATAGTTCTGGGATCATCATCAGTGGAAGTAGATTGGATTGTTTCCAATGTTTTCAGATCAACTTTAAGCAACTTTTCCGGGCTACTTAATGAAGCAAATAAATATTTGTCCGTAGTGATTAAATGCCTTGGGGTAGAGCCTACGGCAAAAGTTTCTTCAAGTTCAAATTCTTTAGTATCGTAAACATTAATATTTCCACTTCCCATATTTGAAACGAAGAGCCTAGTTTGTTCCTGATTTAATGCCATACCTCTTGGAACTGCTCCAGTACTCACATCAGTGACCTTTTCCCATTCCTGTGGGTCTAAAGAAGATGTGTTCAAAACAGAAACAGAATTGTCATGCCAATTAGTTACATAAACTTCCTCAGAATCTTTTCCTTTTAATATAGATTTTGGTGTTTTACCAGTTTCAAAAAATGGAAGTTTTACCGCTTCCTTTCTTCCATCAGCATAAATAATAGCAGCGTCTTTTCCAGGCACATTATCGGTATTTTCCTCACCAGCAAGATTCCAAGCCACTACTCCACCTGCATTATGAAGTGAAATCCATAAGTATTTTCCATCATGGGAAATGCAACCTTCTACTGGTTTTTCAGCTATGGAGTTGTACCAAAAATGTTTCTCATAATTATAGCCTTTTGCCTGATTTGGATAGAATTTTAATGTCCGGGTTACAGCTTTAGTTGTTCTGTTAAATTCTGTTACACTCATTCCTTCTAAGTTAAGGGTATAAATAAAAGTGTGAGAATTATCAAACAAAATGGATTTAGGACTTCGTCCTGTGCTAATTTTCTCAGTTTCAATTAATTGGATCCCAACAGCTTTTTTTTCTATATTCCTGGCTTTATTGATTAAAAGAGAACTATCAATAACAGTACTTTCCAAAACGCTTTCATCTAAAATATCATTTCCATATGGCTCCAAATAATGCCTATTCACAAAAATAAATACCAAAAATAGGGAATTGATTACCCAGAAGATAATTATTATTTTTAGAAATGGTTTTATTTTGTCTCCTAGAAACTTCATTAGAAAGTTGAAGGTAAAAAAATTCAATTTTGAATTTATCTATCATCTGATAAAATCTGGCAAAATTACAATTGGAGTGAATTATTTCAATTGCCTTTCAATTTTAATTCAATATCCCATTTTTTAGTATGAAAAAAGTTGTATTTTTTTAATAAAGAATGTACTTTCTAGGTGGTACTCCAAATACTGGAACAAATCCAAAAGAAAAAAAATCATTGTTTGGGAAATTATGAAGTTTTGAATTAATCATTCAAAATGAAACATAGGTATAATTTTCATTTTTTCCTAAACATTCTTTGCTGTTTGAATTCCTGTGATTTAATATTGATAATCTTCAGTTTCAATCAATTAATATTGGTATTGGTATTGAAAAGATTTAATGAAACAGAAATACTTGCAATTTTTTTCTTCTGCCTGACTTTTCATTTCTGTTTTGTTTAGCCAAGATATTTCGAACTAGACATGTAAATAGAATAACAGACCAAATAATACTGAAGGTTATTTTTAATTTCCACGCACCATTATTTTTTAATAAAATGAACTATTTAAAACCAGAACAAAAAAACTCATCAAGAAGAAAATTTGTTAAAAGTCTTTCTCTTGGAATTGGGGCATCTTCACTTGCCTTTACTTTACCTAACCTTGGATTTTCCAAACCTGGAAAGTTAGATAAGAAAATGGGTGTTGCCCTGGTAGGTTTAGGTTATTATAGCACCGACCTACTTGCACCGGCATTAAAAGAAACTGAGAATTGTTATTTGGCAGGTATCGTTACTGGAACTCCGGAAAAGGCCGTAAAATGGCAAAAAGAACATAATATTCCTAAAAAAAACACCTACAATTATGACAATTTCGATGAGATAAAAAACAACAAGGATATTGACATTGTCTATATCGTTTTGCCCAATTCCATGCATGCAGAATATACCATAAGAGCAGCTAAAGCTGGAAAGCATGTAATTTGCGAAAAACCAATGGCTATGGATGAGGAGGAATGTAAACAAATGATTAAAGCCTGCAATGATAATAATGTGAAACTTTCAATTGGTTATCGTATGCAATTTGAGCCCACAACACAGGAAGTAATGAGGCTTGGTCAGGAAAAAGTACTTGGGGCGATCAAATTAGTAACAGCTTCAGCAGGATACAGAGAGGGAAGAACCGATCATTGGAAGGTTAAAAAGGCTTATGGTGGTAGTCCTCTGATGGATATGGGAGTTTATTCTCTACAGGCTGCCAGGTATATTACTGGTGAGGAACCAATTTCGGTAACTGCCCAGGCTTATAACACTCGTCCAGAAATTTTTACCGAAGTTCCAGAAACCATCACTTTTCAGATACAATTTCCAAGCGGAGCTGTTGGTAACCTGACTACCAGCTTTGGTATGAGTGTAAATAGTATGCATACCACCACTGAAAAAGGATGGTTTAAGCTTGACCCGTTTTCAGCTTATAAAGGAATAAAAGGTTCTTCCAAAGAGGGTGTTTTTGACTTTCCAGTGATTAACCAACAGGCTACCCAAATGGATGAAGTTGCAGTTTGTATCAGTGAAAACAAGCCAATGAGAGTACCAGGAGAAGAAGGTTTAAAGGATATTATAGTGGTAAAAGCAATTGAAGAGGCACTGGAAACAGGTAAAAAAGTAGAAATTACCAGTTAATTCCAACCTGGTATTTCTGTTTAACAATTCCTTCAAATTTTAGTTGAATTTGTATCTTTTTACCTATATCTTAATTAGAATTTATAAAAGGTAATTATTCTACTTTTAAATTTAACAAAGAAATAGCTACCTACAAATTCGACTAATTTTTATGGGATAACTAGTACTAAATCCTATAAATTAAATCAGGAAGTGTAATAAGACAAATAATAAATGACTGATATATTTATGCCAGATTATTATAATGTTTTAGGACTTAACAAGAATGCCAGCTTTGAAGAAATAAAAAAAGCTTATAGAAAACTTGCTGTAAAATATCACCCAGATAAAAATCAGGGAAATGGATCTGCGGAAGAAAAATTTAAAGAACTAAGTGTAGCCTATGATACGCTTTCAAACCCTAATAAAAGAGAGCGATACGATAATCCATTAATTGCCAAGGAAGAGATGATGGCTGAAATGTATCGGAGGTCATCTGTTCTAAGAAAAGTAAGGCTGTACAGGGAAAGAAAGGGTGCTATGTATGTAGTCAAAGAACCAAGAAGCGTGGTTTTGGTGAAAATGTTTTTAGTGGTGGGTTTTCTAATTTTTTTGTTAGTCCCTGCCTTTTATTCCAATGATCATATTGTTGACTTGGGTACGGATTTAAATAAGATCCCTGTCTATTATTTTAATGGAGGAAATATTTCTACCGAATTATTAAGAGCTGAAGATATTACTAGAAAATCAAAGGTTGCTCAATTGGTTAATCTAAACTATGATTTGGGAAACAGAAACTTTGAAAAAGCGCATTTTAAAGAAGCCCTTAATCAATATCTCTTCGTATTTTACAATCAAAATGAACAAAATAATTTTAAAGATTTAAAAGTAAAAATTAAAAGTTGCTTTAATCAACTTGAACCAGGCATTAAACACCATTTTAAAAATGAATTAAGAAATGCCCATTTAGACACCAGTGCTTTCGAATAAGCCTATTATTTTAGTTTTCCGGTTATTCAGTTTATTTTAAATACATTTTAGCAATCCCATGATTAAAAAATTATTGATCCTTTTTATTGTTTCCTTCAATTCCTATCAATTTGCAATTGCCGATGAGGGAATGTGGTTGCCACTACTTCTGCAACAATTAAATGAAGAACAACTCAAAACCAATGGATTCAACCTTACTCCAGAAGATATTTATTCTGTAAATCAATCAAGTTTAAAAGATGCCGTTTTGCAATTTGGGGGTGGATGTACGGGTGTGGTAGTCAGTCCTGAAGGATTATTACTCACTAATCATCATTGTGGATATGGGAGAATTCAGGCACATAGTTCATTAGAAAATGACTATTTGACCAATGGATTCTGGGCTATCAACAAGGAAGAAGAATTAAGAAATCCGGGACTTACCATCACTTTCATTTCAAGAATGGAAGATGTTACCGCCAAAGTATTGGATGGCGTAAATGATCAGATGGAGGAAAACCAAAGAAACGGCATCATTCTCAGAAATACTCAAAAAATAAAAGAAGAGGCTACTGCAAATTCACATTATGGCGCTATAATTAAGGAGTTTTTCTATGGTAATCAATATTTCATGTTTATTACCGAAACTTATAAGGATATCAGGTTAGTTGGAGCACCTCCATCTTCCATTGGGAAATTTGGAGCTGATACAGACAATTGGGTATGGCCAAGGCATACAGGAGATTTTTCAGTTTTCAGAATTTATGCTGATGCAGATAATAAACCAGCCAGTTATTCTCCAGATAATGTTCCCTATAAACCAAAGCATTTCCTTCCTATTAGCATGAATGGGGTGCAAAAAAATGATCCTTCCTTAATTTTTGGTTTTCCAGGAAGCACCCAGCAATTTTTGCCTTCATTTGCGGTAAAATTCATTACCGATGAAGTTAATCCGCTAAGAATAAAAATGAGGGAAGCAAGCCTTTCGATTATCGATGCAGCGATGAAAGCGGATGATGAAATCAGAATAAAATATGCTGCCAGACAATCGGGAATTAGCAATGCTTATAAAAAATGGATTGGTGAAAACTTAGGATTGAAAAGAAAAAAAGCATTTGAACAAAAGCTTGAATTTGAATCCAAATTTAAAGGACTTGCCAATGTAAAAAACCAGAATTATCTCAAGATTCTTAGTGAACTTAAGGAAAATCATGAAGCGCAGAAAAAGTATAGACTTGGAAGGGATCTATTTCGGGAATTTATTTTCTATGGTCCACAGCTCATTCGGTTTGTGAGTGATTTTAATAATATCGCCATCAATTATGAACGAATAGAAAAAGATAAGGCAGTTGATTCGGAAATTGAAAAATTAAAACAAAAAACGAGAGGTCATTTCAAAAACTATGATAAAAACCTGGACCAACGCATTTTTGCAGCACTGATGGAAATTTATTTAGAAGAAATTAATTCCGAATTTAAATCAGAATTGCAAAGTCTGATCACTTCAAAATATGGTAACAGTACTGATGAATTTGCGGAAAAACTTTATGACAAAACCATTTTCTCAGATTTTGATAAAACTTCCAATTTGCTGGATAACTTTTCATCATCATCAATAAAAAAGATCAGTAAAGATCCGGTATTTTCTCTGATGCGCACACTCTTTATTAGTTTTCAGACTAAAATTGAACCTGAGTATTTCAGATTAGAGGGAGAAAAAGACAAATTGATGAGGGAATATGTGAAGGCTATTCAAACCTTAATCCCCAATAAAAACTATTGGCCGGATGCCAATCTAACAATGAGGGTTGGTTTTGGAAAAATAGAAGGCTCCTCCCCTCATGATGGAATGAATTATGAATTTAAAACCACTCTCCGTGGGGTTATTCAAAAAAGGAATCCAGAGCATAAGCCAACCGAGGAATTTTATGTCCCTGAAAAATTAGTAGAATTGTATGAGAATAAGGATTACGGACCTTATGGGGAAAATGGGGAAATGCCAGTTTGTTTTACAGCATCCAATCATACAACAGGAGGAAATTCAGGAAGCCCGATAATAGATGCAGAAGGTAAACTAATTGGGTTGAATTTCGATAGAAGTTGGGAATCCACCATGAGCGATATCAAGTACGATCCGGAAATTTGTAGAAATATCGTAGTTGATATACGATACGTTCTTTTTATTATAGATAAATTTGCTGGAGCTAAACATTTAGTTGAAGAAATGTCTTTAGCCAACTGAAAAGCTTCACTTTTGGGTTAAGAAATGCCGTTTTGTTTGGTTCATTTTAAATCAATTATTGCAAAGCGGCATTTCAATATAAAAAGTAGTTCCATTTCCAGGTTCAGTTTCAAACCAGATACTTCCTCCAGAATGCTCTATTCCCCTTTTTGCAATAGCCAATCCTATTCCTGAACCAGTTTCTTTTGTAGTAAAATTAGGGATAAATATTTTTCCCTGAATGTATTCGGGAATACCTTCTCCATTATCTTTAAATTCCAAAAGTATTTTATGCGGTGTAAAGGTTTTCAACGATATTTCAATCTCTGGTGTTAGCCCAGAAGGAACAGCTTGAATTCCATTAAGAATCAGGTTGGTAAACACCCTGCCCATTAATTTCTTATCAGCATTAACATAAAATTCTCCTTCAGGAATTTTTTTAATAATTTTCGACTTGGTATTATTTCCGTGTAGTTCTATGGTCTGCTTCAATATCGCCCCAAGTTCAAATTTTTCTTCCTGAGGGAGTGGCATCTTGGCGAAAGTGGAAAATGAGGTGGTAATATCATTTAAGGTATCCACTTGTCCCAATAACATTCTAATCGATTTTCTTGCTCTGTCTTCACCATTTAGCACCCTATCCAACTGTTGTAGGGAAAGTTTCATAGGCGTTAATGGGTTTTTAATTTCATGAGCCACCTGCTTTGCCATTTCCCGCCAGGCAGTTTCTTTTTCGCTTCTTGCCAGGGCGGCCCTACTATCATCCAATTTGAGAATCATTTTGTTATATTCTCCAACTAGCAAACCGATTTCATCATCCGATTCATATTCCAATTCTTCATTTTTCCCGGTTAAAGAAACCTTTTTAATCTTCTGAGTAATTAAAACTAAAGGTCTCGTAAGTGATTTTACAGAAAAATAGGATAAGGCCAGAAGCACCACAAAAATAGAGGTAAAAATCTGCATAATTGTGGAAATAACATCAATAATCTGATTCTCGAGTTTATCCTTAGATTCAAAGAAAGGAATACTAATTATCCCTAAAATTTCTCCCGAATCATCAGGAGATTTAATGCCTACATATGCTGCATTAAAATTGAGATCTCCTACTTTCTCATCCAACATCGTTTTTGCCTGATTCTTTTCCAGGATATTAACATAGGCTCTGGGATTCACCAAATTGGTTAACAGATGATTATCGAAAATCACCCCTAGGCTGGTTACCAATAACCTTCCCGATGGATCATATAAATTAATGTCAGATTGTGTAAACCTTGAAATTTCAACAATTTTATCCGCAAGTCGGTCCTTATCAATTATCCCTCTGTTAAAGTCAATTATTTCATCACCTACATTATTGCTTACATTTTGAGCTTTTTCCAAATAAAAGCTTTCGGTTTCACTTTGATTTCCAGTACTTAAAATACTGACAATGATCACACTAACTATTGCTAATGGAAGGAAAAAAGCAAATACCAGATAGACTTGAATTCTGGTGGTAAAGTTCATTTTCCCCTTTCTTCTGCCTGAAATATAGTTTTGGTAAAAAATCACCAGGATTAAAGCCAAAACCAATATCAAAAAGAAAAATGAAAAATTTGACAAGACATTCCTAGGAGGATATTTTAGTGAAGAAATAATAATGTTTTTATTCTTCTTCCCCGGCACCCGGAAATGGGAATATTTTTCAGTTTCTATTTCCTTTTTTAAGTAGCCTTTTTCATGTTCGAAAAGACTTAGAAATTTGTTATCATAATTATAATCTCCATAGCTATACATTAATCTGTCATCCAGATAAATGGAATAACTATAATCTTCGTACCGGTTTAAATCTTCAAATCGTTTGTCCAAAAATGGAGGATAAATACTATTAGGAATACTTTTTTTCAGTACAAAATCAAGCACGATATGCCCTACCCTAATACTATTAGTATCTAGGGAAACCAGACAGGAATACTTATTATTCCCAGTAGCCAATTCATTTACAAAATATACATTACTGTATTCAGTTTTGTATTTTTCCTGACTATACATTCTCCGTAGTGCATTATAATTGGCATCCGAATCATAGGGTGTTCCTTCTCCATCAAAAAGTCTAATTTCAAGATCATATTTATCGAAATACTTAGTGATATAGGATCTTTTTATTTTACTTTTAATTAGATCTGGATAAAAATCATCTATAAACCAACTTTTGATTGTAGTATCATTTCGAACCTCTTGTACAATCTGGTTTAGGTTAAACTCTCCATATGGATCATTTTCAAAAGTGAGTATATTGGCGTATTTATTTTTATTATCTAAGTCTCTGGTTTCTTCGAAAATGAAAATGGCATAAGCACCAATAATAGAACTTGCTACAATGCAAAAAATAAAATAAACAAGAGTAGAATAATTAACTTGCCTAAGAAATAGGGGGAAATTAAAGTAAGTAATAGTAGCAAAGTAGATAGCATTTACATTGAATATCAGTATATTATCAACATTTAATAAAACTGAAAGAATATAGTAAATAAGGCTTCCCAAAACAAAAACTACCGTAATGCCATATAAAGATTTTCCAAGCTTAATTAGAATCTTGGAGGACACATGGCAAATGATAAAGTAATTAAGTGCACATAGCACAAAAATTACAATACAAATTATTTTAACAGGTAGAAAAAAGTTGATTTCGCTGGTAATATCTAGTGTGATACTAGAATTAAAATAAATAGTTTGCAGAATTGCATAAATGTAGTATCCACTCAAGTAAGTAATGCTGACCAATACAACCGAAAGCAGATCTTTCCAAAATTGACCTAATTTTAAAAGATGTCTTAGTGGAATTAAATTTCCTAAATTTCTAGCTATAAAACCTATAATTAGTGTAATGCCAAAAAGGTTAAGTAGCAAATCTCCTAATGATGGAGAAATAATGGAAGAGGCAAAAATATTTGATTTAAACAGGTCGATATCCATCATATCATGAGGGATTCTATAATAAATCATTAATCCCCGGAAAAAGAGAACCATAAAAATTAAAAGAAGAAATGCTAACCAAACTCTTCCTCTTTTAATTAATTTATAAAGCCTTATTTTAAAAAACAAAAACAAAAAAAGGCAAAAGGAAATACCAAAAAAAAGTATAACCAACTGGTTATCACCTTCATAATAAAAATCAGAGGGAAATGTTAAGGAAAAAAGGTATGTTCCATAAGTATTAAAAATATCTTCATCACTCGATTTCTCTTCAAGTGCTATTTCCATTTCCTGGTTTGGAAAAATTTCAGGATTGAACTCAGATCTTAAATACTTACTTTCTATATCATAAGTAAATTTTAAAGGGATTAGCGTGACGATTTCATACTCTACTTCATTTATTTTGTCAATTGATTTTTTTACCAAATAAATGGTATGCCCTGTATCAATACATTTTTCTTTAAAATATCCAGCAAAGTACTGGTATTGAATATCATACTTGTGATCTGACCAATAAATCAGATTTCTGTTTTTATAAACAAAAATTGGGTATTTACTTTCTGAAAATAAATTGTTGAATGAGATTTGATTACCAGCAGTAATTTTTTGTTTGAATTCAAAGATGTTATCATCAGCAATTTTTGATTCTTGTGCCAGATTGTGGGAAAGTGATTTACTAAATAACTTTTCGGTATTTATAGAATCGTAAAAAAAATACAAAGATAAAGTTAATCCCAGGGAGACTAAAGCTAAAAAAATATAAACCTTATCTTTCTTCATCTAAATAGATGTGCAGAATTAAATATACTTAATAAGTACCACAACTTTTTGATAATGAGATAAAAGTACTCAATATAAAATAGTACTGGTACTTAGTTTAAAAAAATCTTATCAAAAAATTTCCATTTGATAAGTATTATAACAACGGAAAAATTACTTTACTAATCCGAAATTAATCAAAAAAAATGAGCCAAAAATTATTTTTGACTCATTTCCAATAGTTTATTAAATTGTTTTTACAATGAAGTAATTCTTTTTACCTTTTTGAACCAGGATATATTTACCTTGTAGTAGTTCAAAATTAAAGTTCTGACCCATCGATTCAACCTTCTCTTTATTTACACTCACACCACCATTCTGAATCATTTTTTTTGCAGCTCCTTTAGATTCAAAAATAACATTTTTTGTAATTTCAGATAAAAAGTCCAGGACTCCTAAATCAGAATTTAAACTCTCTTTTGAAACTTCCACCTGAGGTACTCCATCAAATAATTCAAGGAAAGTTTTTTCATCCAAATTCCTTAGGGCTTCGGTTACCCCCGATTTTTTAAATAATATTTCTGAAGCACCAACAGCTTTTTCATATTCCTCCTCAGAATGAACCCTAGTAGTAATATCTTTTGCAAGAATCCTTTTTAAGGCATTTGGATTCCCCTCATTTTCTTTTTCCATTGCCTCAATTTCTTTCTGCGAAAAAAGGGTAAAAACTCTCAGCAATTTTCCAATTTCTGTATCACCGATATTTAACCAGAATTGAAAAAATTTATACGGAGAAGTCATTTCAGGATCAAGCCAGACATTACCCGATTCTGATTTCCCAAACTTTGAGCCATCCGATTTTGTAATTAAAGGAGTAGTAAGTGCAAATGCACTTCCACTTTCCATTCTCCTAATCAATTCAGTTCCTGAAGTAATATTTCCCCACTGATCGGATCCTCCCATTTGCAGGGTTACATTATTATTTTTATATAGATGTGCAAAATCATAGGCCTGAAGCAACTGGTAAGAAAATTCTGTAAAGGAGATTCCTGTTTCAATTCTCTTCTTTACAGATTCCTTTGCAGCCATATAATTGATGGTAAGATGCTTGCCAGTACTTCTTAGAAATTGCAGAAAACCAATATCCTTGAACCAATCATAATTATTAACTACCACAGCAGCGTTTTCACCACAATCAAAATCCAGGAACTTCTCTAATTGATTTTTCACACCAAGTTGATTAGCTCTTAGTGTTTCTTCACTTAAAAATTTTCGTTCTTCGGATTTCCCTGAAGGGTCTCCAATCATTCCAGTTGCTCCACCAACCAACGCATATGGCTTATGCCCAGCCAATTGTAAATGTTTTAATAACATTATTGTAGCTAAGTTACCAATATGAAGGGATGATGCAGTGGGATCAAAACCGATATACCCGGCTCTCATGTCGGCATTTAAATGTGATTTTATTTCAGGAGTTGTATCATGCACCATACCTCTCCATGACAATTCTTCTATCAAATCTCGTCTCATGCGGCAAATTTAAGGAATGAATTTTTTATCCTTAAATCAAGAGGAAATTCTTTTCAAAGGAAAAGGCTTTTAATCCAGTATCTGAAGCTTTCTAATAAACTTTCTATGAAAAATGGCTTTCTCTAAAGAGGTTTATCTGCCACTACAATGGAATCTGTAGTAATTATATTACTTAAATTCTTAGCCCTATCTGCCATTTGAACATCAAACCGAAGAATATCTCCGGTTTTTATTTCTCCAATATCGTAGAAAACGGCAAAGCTGTAACTTAAATCACCTTCAAGTGGTGTTTCAGTTCCTAATTTGTTTAGCTTTGGAAATCTACCATTAAAGTTGGCAATATCGGGGAAAATAAATGGCACCCAAACACCTTCTTCTTTCCTGAATACATCAACAAAATAGTTATTATTAAATTTATTGGGAATACTGTCTTCAATAATATTTCCATTATTATCTACCTCAAATTCACCATACTCTGGATATCCTTCATCACCAGCCAGACCTAAGTCACCATCACCGTCTTTAAATGTAATGGTAATATTAACGGAATCAGCTATGGTAATAAAACCGGTAATTGGATCAACTTTTTCTATAACCATATTTCCAATTTCCGAAAACTCTATTTCAGGGATATCGCTAAATTCGGGTTCAGGATAACAAGAAATTACAATTACTGATAAAAAGAAAACAAAAAATGAAATGTTTAAAATATTTTTGCCTGATATATTCATAAACAGAAATGTTATTATTTAAAGGTATAAAGTTTAAAAAATTACTCAATCCTTTGCTTAAAAAAGTTGATGGTAAATTCAAAAAACGGATTAAATTATTGACCCTTAAAAAAAAGCAATGGTTGTTTAGATATAACCCTGAAAACATGAATTTGTGTTTTAAAATCAATGATTTTCAAAAATAATGTAAAAAGAGAGAATAATAATTTTTATTTTTTATATAAATGCTTCAATTAGATCACATAAAAGACAAAATTTTAAATATTAATGATACTGGTTTTGAAGAACTTTCATTGGAGGTTTTCAATTACCAAAGTAAAAATAATTTGGTTTACAAAGAATATTTAAGCCATCTTAAAATTGATCCACTTAAAGTTAAGTCAACTTGGGATATTCCATTCCTTCCTATAGAGTTCTTCAAATCATTTAAAATAAT
>JAHQVQ010000035.1 GCA_019634305.1 Flammeovirgaceae bacterium
ATCTGCTGCAACAGCCACAGCTGAAGCTCCAGAAGATCCACCCGGAACCCTGGTTTTATCCACCGAATTTTTAACAGGTCCAAATGCAGAATTTTCATTTGAGGAACCCATGGCAAATTCATCACAATTTTGCCGTCCAATAATAATAGCATCCTCTGCCAAAATTTTTTCTACTGCAGTTGCAGAAAATTGAGAAACAAATCCATCCAAAATATGGCTAGCCGCCTGTAGACCATGATCTTTATAACAAATCACATCTTTAATTCCTATCACTACACCAGCCAATTTCCCAGCAGTACCTTTGTCAATTTTTTGGTCTATTATTTTTGCCTTTGAAAATGCTTCATCAGCATAAACTTCTAAAAATACATTGAGATCTGTTTGAGATTCAATTTTATCTAAATAATGTTTTACCAACTCTACACAGCTCGTTTTTCCCTGTTCAATGGCTGCTTTTATTTCTTTAATTGAAGAATACACAATTTGAAAAAAGTAAAATGTTTGTAAAAATGCTAATAATCAGAAATTGTATTTGCTAAAAACTAGCTAAAAAAACTTCAATATGTATGAGAGATAAATGAAAATCAAATCAATCCTTTAAATGAATTTTTTGAAAAACAAAAACAGGTCCCGTGACCTGTTTTTGTTTTTTCCCCGGAAAACATTTTAGTGGATTAAATATAATATTTATCCCCCTAAAATTAATTTAAGAATGAAAAAGGCTATCGTGTTTAGTTTTTCACGCTTTTGTTAATATTATCAGCCTCGTCTTCAATTTCTTTTTTAATATCTTTAGTAGCATCCTTAAATTCTCTAATTCCTTTTCCTAACCCTCTTGCTAATTCTGGAATTTTCTTCGCACCAAAAAGAAGGAGGATCACAAAAATGATTATAAACATTTCCCAGCCACCTGGCATTCCAAATAATAATATTGATGTTATTGTATTCATAACTTGTTATTTTTATTCTTTACAAAAATAGTTATTCCATTCTTAATTATAAAGGTAATCAATCTAAATTAAAATGAAGATTCTGAATGCCGATCAAATAAGGGCACTTGACCAATACACAATCAAAAATGAACCCATTCCTTCCATTGACCTAATGGAAAGGGCTTCAAACGCTTTTGTAAATTGGTTTATTAAAAACTATGACCCCTCAAATAAAATATTGATTTTCTGTGGAATAGGAAATAATGGTGGGGATGGTCTGGCAATTGGAAGAATATTAATAAATATTGGATATACCGTTGATTTTTATATAGTTAGGTTCTCAGATAATTCAAGTAAAGATTTTAGAATTAATGAGACCAAATTAAAAAAAATCTCTGAATTGAGAGAAATAAAGGATGAAAAGGCAATCCCAAAAATCAGTTCTGATTTACTTATTATAGATGCAATATTTGGTTCTGGACTATCTCGACCTATCACAGGGTTTACTGCAAAATTAGTCAGGCTAATTAATAAACTGGGAAATACTACAATTTCCATTGATATCCCTTCAGGATTATATTGTGACACTAATAATGAGGATAAAAACATTATTGAGGCTGATTATACCATCACCTTTCAATTACCCAAATTATCATTCTTACTTCCTCAAAATGAAAAATTTGTTGGCAATTGGATTGTTGTTGACATAGCGCTATCTGAAAAATTTATTAATAAGGTAAAAACACCGTATCTATTTATTGAAAAAAATGATATTAAAAAGTTTATTATAAAAAGAAATAAATTCTCCCATAAAGGATCTTTTGGGCATGCATTGTTAATTGCTGGTAGTTATGGAAAAATAGGAGCTGGGATACTAGGAGGAAAAGCTGCTTTAAGAACCGGTTCTGGTCTTGTATCTCTTCATATTCCAAAATGTGGTTACGAAATTGCCCAAATATCTGCACCTGAAATCATGTGCCAATTGGATAAAGACACTTCGCAAATTTCAGAAATACCAGGAGTCGAAAAATTTAATTCAATAGGAATTGGTCCAGGGATTGGTCAGGAAAAGAAAACTTTAAAAGCCCTGACTTCTTTAATTGAAAAAGCAAAAAAACCTATAGTTTTTGATGCGGATGCCATAAATTTAATAGGAGCGAATAAAAAGCTACTCAAAAAAATTCCTGTGAATAGTATTTTCACTCCTCATCCTAAAGAATTTGAAAGACTGGTTGGGCAGTCAAAAAATAATTATCATAGGATTAAACTGATGATCAGTTTTTGTCAGAAGTACAAGTTCTTTTTAGTACTAAAGGGAGCCCATACTGCCATTGGAACACCCCAGGGAAAAGTTTTCTTTAATAGCACAGGAAATCCCGGAATGGCTACTGCCGGATCTGGAGATGTTTTAACTGGAATAATATTATCACTTCTGGGTCAAGGTTATAGTGCGAAAAAAGCAGCTGTTTTGGGTGTTTATCTGCACGGATTTGCAGGAGACCTAGGTTCACTTCAAGAATTTGGTCCTTCATTAATCGCAAGTGATATAATTAAAAATATTGGAAATGCTTATAAAAAAATAATGGAAGATTAGATTAGATTTGCAAAAAAAGATTCCACCAGGATGATTAAAAAAATAAAAGCATTTCATTTCATTCTTATTTTATCGCTATTAACAGTTGTCTCATGTGAACAATTGAGTGAGGACACTTCACCTCCAATAATGTCAGAAGAAACTTTTAGAATATTATTTTATGATGATAATACTGAGAAATATGATTCCATAATTACCTCAATTGGTGGAATAAATACTGATCCAGTTGAAGCTCCTAATGAAATAATTCTCAAAGGTTTATTTTCAGACAATGTTCTTTTAAACAGACTCGAATTTAAAGTGACTGCTCAAAACCCAATAGAGGAGGATGAAGGAAAAATGTACAGTAAAAGTACCACAATTGAAGATTTTGAATTACCCATTCTTGGCACATCAACAAATTCTTTCAAGAGCTTAGACATACCAGGATCAGTGATATCAAATACCTATGATTATGTAATGGTTGTATATGATGAAAAAGAAAACATATCAAAAGACTATACATGGAGCCTTGTCGTAAAAAACACCAATCCTTTAATCGTTATTGATCAGATTGGGACTGAATATAATACAGGTGATCCCATTACTATTGAGGGAGAAATTACTTCTGAGAATAATAAATTTTTAAAGGAAGCCTCTATTAGTTTTGGTGACAGCCTAATAAATATAGAAGTCCCTGGGAACACAAATAGAGTAGAAGTTAATGAAACTATTACCTTTTTAGTTTCAGATGCAAGTTCAGAACCTCAAAACCTCATAATTTCTGCAAAGGATGATGAAGATAAAACTGCAATACTCATTCAAAGTCTCCTAATTCAATAGTAACCTATTTACGTTAAACCCTAATTTTATCAAAAAAAAAATTTATTAGGCTCTTTAAAAATAATTCCATTTCCATTTTTTTTGACCTTAGAAATATTAATCTATACTAATTCTCGTTAAAAAATCAAAAATAAGGAGAAAAGCCCTTCATTTTTAAAGGAAATTAAACCGGTTTTTTTAATCAGATATATATAGAAATATTTTCCAACTATGACATTAAATGCTAACATCACTAAATCTGTTTTGACTTTTTATCATGAAATGATGTCCAATGGAATTTCTTTGGTTTACTTAGGAGAATTTAACCAGGAGATCACCAAGATGTTTACGTCAATGGCAGAGGATGAAATGAAGCGTAAAAACACTGAGAGATCCACTAAAAAAAGGGTTTATCATGTAATGGTGGAAACACTTCAAAACATGAACAAACACTCTGACGGGATTTCTGAAGACAATGTTGGAAAAGGATTATTTATGATTGGAAAAAAGGATGATTCCTATTATGTGATCACTTCTAATAAGATTTCTAATCATAAAATTGCAATACTTCAAAATACGATTGACCAAGTTAACGCTGCTTCAAAAGAGGAATTAAAAAAAATGTATATGAAGCAAATCAAGGAAGGAAGATTATCTGATAAAGGAGGAGCCGGCCTTGGAATTATAGATATCGCCAGAAAAACAGGGGAAAAATATCAATACCAATTCTTACCAATTGATGATCAGTTTTGCTTCTTTATCCTAAAAGTTGAGGTTCGAGCTAATGATGATGAAAAGGACAAAAAAGAAAAAATAAAAGCAAAAACAGAATCTGAAAAAAAACCTAGTGAAGTAGTTTAACGTCTTCCTAAAGTAATAAAAAAACCAAAAAGCCCATTCAATTTAAATTGAATGGGCTTTTTATATATTTATTTAAGAAAGTTGGGAGAAAAAATGAATTTCCATCCCAAACCTTTAATATTTCATTTATTTTACTTTATCCACAATAGCTTTAAAAGCATCAGGATGGTTCATAGCTAAATCAGCTAAAACCTTTCGGTTCAAGTTAATTTCAGCTTTATGAATTTTACCAATAAATTGAGAGTATGATAATCCATGTGCTCTACTGGCAGCATTGATTCTTTGAATCCACAATCCTCTAAAACTTCTTTTCTTTTGCTTTCTATCCCTATAAGAGTATACTAACCCTTTTTCTACTGCATTTTTTGCAACAGTCCAAACATTTTTCCTTCTCCCCCAGTAACCTTTGGCTAACTTTAAGATTTTTTTTCTGCGGGCTCTAGAAGCAACATGATTTACTGATCTAGGCATCTTAAATTAAATTTAAATTGTAAATAAATTAGTGACTTTTTGCAGATTAGATATTAAGCATATCTTTTACTCTGCCAACATCAGTCTTATCAACCAATCCCATTCGGGTAAGGTTACGCTTCTGTTTTGTTTCTTTTTTAGTCAGAATGTGGCTTTTAAAAGCATGCTTTCTTTTAATCTTACCAGTCCCGGTAAGCTTAAATCGCTTTTTTGCCCCTGACTTAGTTTTTACTTTTGGCATTTTCTAATAAGTTTTTTTATAAACTATTATTTCCCTAAAAACCATCTTTGATTTTTTAGGATTGCAAAAATAGTATTTTATTCTATAAAATCACAGCAAAGCTTCTGAATAATTTCAGTAGACTTTGCTGTATAGCATTTTAAAAAAAATGATGAGAAAAAAAGGTAAGTTCTACTTATTTGGAGACAACATTAATATCATTCTCCGCCCTTCTTGTTTGATAGGTTGTTCAATTTTTGCAACTTCCTCTAAAGATTTAGCAAACTTTTCAAGAAGAGCTCTTCCTCTATCTTTATAAATGATAGTTCTACCATAAAACTGTACGTAGGCTTTAACCTTGTTGCCTTCCTTCAAAAAACTTTCAGCATGCTTTGTTTTAAAATCAAGATCATGTTGGTCAGTGTTAGGGCCAAACCTAATCTCCTTTAATACTGTTTTATGAGCCTTTGCTTTAAGTTCTTTCTGCTTCTTCTTTTGCTCATACTTGAATTTGGAATAATCTATAATTTTACAAACAGGAGGCTTTGCAGTAGGGGAGATTTCTACCAAATCTAAGCCTTCCTCTTTTGCTAATCTAAGTGCCTCTTGAGTTGGAAAAATTCCGGATTCAATATTTTCTCCTACAAGTCTAACCTCCCTCACTTTTATCCTTTCATTTATCCGGTAACGTACTTCGTTTGAACTGGGTCTATTATACTTTTTGATAATGTTAAACTTTAAAGTGATACTATTAAATTAATTCGCAAATATATAATAAATATAACCTTATTTTCCCAAATTGTAAATGGAGAATGATATATTTTATTTAAAAAATTGCTATAAAGTCCTTTTTAATTCGGTAAAGTCACTAGCAATATAGAAAAAATTATTTTTATAAATTCTATTCAAATAAGCCCATCTAGAACTTTTTTATATAACAGGTAATTTTCTTCATCATAACAAACAAATATAACTTTGATCTGATCAGATTTTTTTTCTGTAAATTCCCTTACAGTATTTATAGCTATTTCCATGGCAGCCTCCTTTGGAAACCCATAGATCCCAGTACTGATATTTGGAAAAGCCATTGATTTAATCTTTTTTTCAAAAGCTAGATTTAAAGAATTTTTATAACAATTTCCCAAAAGAGATTTTTCGTTATTTCCCCCTCCTCTCCAAACGGGACCAACAGTATGAATCACAAATTTTGCTGGCAATTTTCCTGCTGTGGTAAGAACTACTTCTCCCGTTTTACAACTTCCCTGTTTTGCCCTTATCGCATAACATTCCTCTAATATTGCAAGTCCTCCAGCCTTATGAATTGCACCATCTACACCACTACCTCCCAACAATGAGCTATTTGCAGCATTCACAATTGCATCCACTTCAATTTTGGTAATATCTCCTTTTATTAATTCCATCATTTTAAAATTAAAAACACCTCATTTTCAACTGATCAATGTTTTAATATAAATGTTAATTTCAAAATATGCCATGCTACTCAAAAGCATTTGGTAAAATATTTTACTTTTTTTCTAGAAATAGTAAAATTAAGACTATGACACCCCGTTAAAGATTTATTATTCTAATTCTATCCAAATAATTTCTAATTAATAGCTATGAAAAATGCTATCAGCCACACAAATCGTCTGTATTTAAATAATAAAACATTCCCAATTTTACTTGGGGCAATATTATTACTAATTTTAAATATCTCAGTCTCATTTTTTTATGGGTATCCTACTTTAGCCTATATTTCTACCTTGGGAGTAATCATTCTGACATATTTTTCCGCCTGGTATTTCAATAAAAACGTTCTTAATTCACTAAAAGTAATCTCTCAAAAAGCTATTGATATCAGTAAAGGAAAATTAGATCCAATTACTGTAAGTTTCAAGAATAAGGAACTAAATCAGATTTCCACAGCATTTAATGACTTATTATTTGATGAAAAAAATGCTCAACAGTTTATAAATGAAATTGGAAATGGAAATTTAGAAATTAAATATGCCAATCTGGATCAAGGTCTTTCCAGGTTTGGAGATAGTCTTGCACAATCCCTCTTAAGAATGAGAGACAAAATGAAGGAAATAGCTGAAAAAGAGGACGAAAGAACCTGGATAACTACCGGACTTGCCCAATTTACAAATATCTTAAGGGATAGTAATCAAAATCTTGAAGAATTAAGTAATACTATACTGAGTAATCTTGTAAAATATATTGGGGCAATTCAAGGAGGTTTATTTATCCTTAATGATCAGGTTGGGGAGGAAGAGGAACAATTCCTCGAATTGAAAGCTTGTTACGCTTATGACAGGAAAAAATTTGTAGAAAAAAAACTAAACTTAGGCCAAGGGTTAATTGGACAATGCTTCCTGGAGAGAGCTCCAATTTACCTTACTGAAGTTCCTAATAATTATGTCAATATAACTTCTGGTCTTGGAGAATCTAACCCTCAAAACCTTGTAATTATTCCCTTGAAAATAAATGAAAAGGTTTACGGAATATTGGAGTTGGCTTCTTTTCAAACCATTGAAAAATATAAAGTAGAGTTTCTTGAAAAACTCGGAGAAAATATAGCTTCCTCCATATCAAGTACAAAAGCAAATGAGCATACAAAAACCCTATTGGAAAAGCAACAAGAACAAAGTGAAGAATTAAGGACACAAGAAGAAGAAATGCGTCAAAACCTTGAAGAACTACAAGCTACTCAGGAAAGTCAGACTAGACTTCAAAAGGAACTTCAACAAAAAGTTAGTGTCTTAGAAATTGCCAAAAAGGAGATGAACAGAATCCGAAAAACTGAGGCTACAAAAAATAAAAAAGAGTTAGAAGCAAAAGATACAATCTTGAAATCTATGGAAGAAAAATTGGCTATTTTTCAGCAGAAAATAGAAGAAAAGGATGCTGAATTGGAAGCTTTAAAAAGTTAGTAAAACATTGAAGTCAATCATTTATCAAAAAAATGGAAAGGAGCCTGTCTTCTTTCCATTTTTTATTTGAAACCTGCAGAGTTATGCCAAGCTATAAAAGTCTTCTTTTTGAAAATCATGAAGAAATAAAAAACCCTTAGTCGCCAATTCGACTAGGTTTCTTTTAGCTCTTCTTTCCGAAATATTTACCAATTTGGAGAATTGTTTGACAGTTATTCTTTCCTTATCCTTTAAATAAGAATAGAGTTTTTTTTCATTTGGGGTTAGATGCAGGGGAATGATATCTGAATCAACTCCATCCATATTTTTAATGGTTTGTTTTCCTGCAAGTATACTTTTATCATTTGCCCTTACATAAACATTCCAATTTCCATTGGTATCTAATGCAGAATGAGGTTTCTCATCACTCGAAGAAACCTTTACTATTAAAATAACCTTTTTTTCCCTATTTTCTATTTCGAAGTATTCTAGCTGGATGGGAGGTTTACATAAAAAGGAAGCGGCTTCATCCAAACTAAATTTTTCTTCTTCAGGATCAACACCTAAAATATGCTTGTCATCTGTCACACCAACTAATAGCTTTCCGCCTCTGGTATTGGCAAAAGCTACCAAAGTTTTAGCTATTTTATTTTTATGAGAAATTGTCCTTTTAAAATCAAGGGTTTGTGATTCTCCTTTAGCAATTATTTTTATTAGTTGGTTGTATTTCAAAGCACTTTATATTTAAAAATTTGCCTTTATTTTCTTCGCTACCTAAAAAAATATCTATTTCCATCCAATTGGAAGATTTTCAAATAGCTGAAGTTTTATCGGCAAAATAGTAATTTTACTTCATTTTTTAAACCATATTTCAATGCAAAAAGTTTTAATGATTTCGCAGGATATTAATACAATTACACCTCAAAAAGTATCTCTCGATATTGAAGTTGTCTAAGGTTTTAATTTATTAGCGAATAATAGAAATATTTTGCCTTTAATGAGAACCTTTTCTAGTTAAATAGCAAGGCTATTTAACTAGAAAAGAAACGAACTAGAAGGCAAAACAGGCCATTTGCAGCATGAAGTAATAACTTTAGATAACTTCATTATCAGCAAGCTATTTTAAAAAGAAATTGTGATAAACTTTGCTTCAGTTTTTTGACAATGACACAAATAACCTCAGTTTAATTTAGCACAGCTGCTTAAAAGCTACATTTGTCATAATTCACAAAACAAATCAGAAGATATTCCATTCTTTTAAATGACATTATAAAGGAATCATCCATTCCATTCTTATGTTTAAATAACTTATTTTAAATTTGCGACAAAAAAGAAAAAAGTCTAATGAGGGATCAAATTACGCTCAAAGTAAAAAAGGTTGAGCAAGAAACCAGCGACACGGTTACAATCCATTTCAAACAACCATTATTCAAAAAAGTAAAATATAAGCCAGGGCAGTTCTTAACCCTTCATCTTGATATAAATGGAGAAAAAGTAAGCAGGTCTTATTCTATGTCAAGTGCTCCATCTTTAGACCCAACAGTTGCGGTAACTGTAAAAAGAGTGACAGGAGGGTTAGCTTCCAACTACCTAAATGATAAAATTAAGGCTGGAGATAGTATTCAGATGATTCCTCCTATGGGTCATTTCGTATTCGAGCCAAATAACCAGTCACAAAGACATATAGTGCTTTTTGGAGCAGGAAGTGGAATTACTCCGTTAATGTCCATTTTGAAATCTGCATTATTTAACGAATCAAATAGTACAGTTTCTCTTATTTATGGAAACAGGAAACAGGATTCTATCATTTTCAAAAAAACGCTTGATGGTTTAAAAACAAAATTTAGTGATAGGCTAAATATAGTTTCTGTACTCAGCCAACCTGAAAATGGATGGAGTGGTTACAAAGGAAGGATAGATAGGACCATTACACTAAATGCGCTGAATCTTTTACCAAAGTTTGATCCTGAAGCAACTGAATACTTCATGTGTGGACCTGAGGGTATGATGGAAGAAGTGGAAGAAGGTTTAAAGAAATTAAAAGTCCCAAAAAACAAAATTCATAAGGAAAGTTTTACCTCATCAAATGAATCGGAGGAGGAACTTGAAAAACTCGGTACTTTAGAAGCAAGAGAGGTAACTGTTATTATTAATGAAGAACCTCATAAAATTAATGTCAAGCCTGATCAGAGTATTTTGGATGCAGGTCTGGATGATGGTCTCGATATGCCTTTTTCTTGCCAAAGTGGTTTATGTACAGCCTGCAGATGTAGGAAAATAGAAGGGGAAGTGAAAATGACAGAAAGTGATGGATTATCTGATTCTGAAATTGAAGAAGGTTATGTTCTAGCTTGTGTTGGGCACCCTACAAGTGAGGGTGTTGTTATTCGAGTAGAATAAGTATTTAAAGATATCACCTAAAAAAAGAAATAAATATTAAAGTCATTCTATCAAAGGATGGCTTTTACTTTTTGAAATGGAAAATACAAAGCATTTAGAAAGAAGACTTCCTGCGGAATGGGAAAATGCATGTGCTATTCAATTGACCTGGCCTCATGATCAAAGTATTTGGGAAGAGGAATTTGAAAACGTTATTTCCTGGTTTAAAAATTTAGCAAAACTTATTAGCGAAAGAGGAAAGTTGTTATTGATTTGCCAAAATAAGGAGGAAGTAAAATTTTATTTGAAGGGTTATAATTGGGAAAACATTATCCTGATAGAATCGAGAACTAATGATATTTGGGCCAGAGACCACGGTGGAATTACTATTTTCGAAAATGAACAGCCAGTAATACTTGACTATATTTTTAATGGTTGGGGATTAAAATTCTCCTCCAATTTTGATAACCAAATTTCAAAAAAAATTGCTAATTCCGGATATTTTAAGTCTAATATTCATCGAAAAATAAATTTTGTACTAGAAGGAGGAGCTATTGATTCCGATGGAAAAGGGACAATTCTTACTACATCGAATTGCCTTTTATCAGTCAATAGGAATGAGAATTTATCTAAAACCGAAATTGAAGACCAATTAAAAAGTAATTTTGGAGCAAAAAGAATTCATTGGGTAGATTATGGATTTCTAGCTGGAGATGATACCGATTCTCATATTGATATGTTAGCCCGATTTACTGATGAAAAAACCATAGTTTATACCGCCTGTTCAAACAAACAAGATATCCATTATCTCGAATTGAAAATGATGGAGAATCAGCTTAAGAGTTTCAAAACACCAGAAGGAAACTCTTATAATTTACATCCACTTTATTTAGGTAGATGCGCAAACAATAAGGGTAGCAGAATGCCTTCTAGCTATACTAATTTCCTGATTTTCAATCAAACAGTTTTTGTACCTCAATATGGATTGAAAGAAGATCAACCTGCCATTGAAACCCTAAGGCAATGCTTCCGGGAAAAAGAAGTAATAGGCATAAATTGCCTTACACTTATTACTCAGGGAGGTGCTCTTCACTGTGCAACAATGCAATATCCGGAAGGAGTTTTAAGATAAACGTCAAAGGGAAAAACACACCTAAAGTTGACCATTTATCAAAAAATTGATGACTTTCCCATATTTATCTCATAAACTTAGATATGAATTAGGGGCAATTCAAAAGATAAAATTAAAACTACTAAATAAATGAAATTACCATTCACCATCTCTATTGATAAACACCTCCTCTATTGGATTTGCCAATTCAGCTTCTGGGGTTTTGTTGGTATTTTTACAATCTTAACTGAAGTACTTCAGGAACAAGCTATCGATTTTCCTTTGGTGATTGATACCGCTTTCACCATGGGGGGCTTAATGTTAGTTTCCCATTTGTATAGATATGTAATCTTGAAAAACAACTGGCTAAAGTTACTGTTCTTCAAGTTATTAATAAGGATAGTTTTAAGTACTATAATCATATCAATAATTGCTACCCCTATAAATCTTATTTCTATTTTTATTTTTCGAAAAGATTCCTATTCTCTTGATTCTAGTGCAATTATTCAGAATGTGATTGTATTAATGATCTTTTACTTTTTCTGGGGGCTAGGATATTTTTTATATCACTATGTTTCGAATTATAACCGCAATTTGAAATGGGAAGCTTTAATTAATGAATTTGAACTCAATCAATTAAAATCCCAACTTAATCCACATTTTATTTTCAATGCCTTAAATTCTGTTAGAGCATTAATCGATGAAAACCCCAATAAAGCCAAAGAATCCATTAATCAGCTTTCTAATATATTAAGAAACTCTATGATGATGGATAGGAAAAAGGTTATTCCATTCAATGAAGAATTGGCAATAGTTCAGGATTATCTGGCCTTGGAAAGTACGAGATATGAGGAAAGATTAAGTGTGAAGTATAACATTGATGAACATTCCCCCCTTTATAAAGTTCCTCCAATGATGATACAAACTTTGGTAGAAAACGGGATAAAACATGGCATAGCCAAACTTAAAAACGGAGGTGAAATAGACATTGAAACCCTGATAAAAAATGATTGTCTTGTTCTTAGTATAAGAAACACGGGAAAATACGAACCAAAAATGGAAAGAAAAGAAGGTTATGGATTAAAAAGTACTCGTCAGAGACTTGATCTTCTTTACCATCAAAAAGCAAAATTTAGTATTTCTAATGACATCAACTCGAAGGTTTTAACCGAATTAATAATTCCAAAGTGGGACGAAAGTGATCTGGTAGTTGCTCAGGGAGATTAAATAAAAGGAATTTCTATTCAGCCTCTTTGAAAAAATC
This sequence comes from Flammeovirgaceae bacterium, assembly GCA_019634305.1. Classification (GTDB taxonomy): domain Bacteria; phylum Bacteroidota; class Bacteroidia; order Cytophagales; family Flammeovirgaceae; genus Flexithrix. The sequence goes on from JAHQVQ010000035.1 coordinate 12,546, forward strand.
TTTTACCAATTTTAAATATTTATTCCTATAGCTTGGATGAGGATAAATATTTCCATGTTCATCACCATCAAAAAGTTCTAACTTCACCAAATTATTGCCATTCAATTCAGAAAGCAGTAAATCTGTAGGCGTAATTTCATCTCCAATATTTTGTAGTATAAGTACCCGCTGTTCCACCTTTTCCAGTAAAGCCCCCAATCTCATAAAATCTAAATAACCTTCTACAGTATTATTAAAAAAATAAAGAGAACTATTTTGAATGATTTCAGCATAGCCATTACCATTTCTTTTAATTTGTTCTTTCACATTACTGTAGGGACTATCTAAAATCAAGGATTCAATAAAGACATTTTTTTCCTGCAAATAGCTTTGCAAATCTCTCCTTCTAACTGCTATTGCAGCACTAATAGCACCCATTCCCACCCCATAAAAGCAAACTTCCTGTATTTTAAGTTGCACATTTAATACCCCAACTAATGAGATAATATCTTCAGAAAATTTATATCCCATTTGCGTTTTACTTTGCTCTGAGTTTCCAGAATTTCTCAGATCGGGTAAAACAATGTGATATTCATTTTCTAATTGCAATTCCTTTATGATTTGCAGATATTTTAACATTTCAATCCGATTGGAATATCGATCATGAATTAAAACAAGGCACTTTTTAGTATCTGTATCCTTACTTCTAATTAGCCATCCACTAAGTTTAGTACCATCAAATGAATTGTATTTTATCTCTATTGAATTTTTATAACCATAATCTGATGGCATTCCATTTCCTACAACATTAACTTTATCTTTTAACTCTCCTCTACTCTTTTCTAAGGAAACCTTCTCAAAGGAAGTGATGTCTTGAAGAAAAAGATAGCTTGAATAAGCCCCCCAGGTTAAAAAAATCACAAGAAAAGCGCCTGAAAAAATTACAGCCAGTTTAAAATTCATAAAATATTGATATGGAAATTGTCTAAAGTAGCACCTTTCGCTGCGAATGGTAGATTTTGGTCTGTGCTTCCAGTGGTGACTACCCAGTCAATTTTTCCTTAAATAATCTCCACTATTCTCGCCAAACAAAATCTAATCATTCTCGCATGGAAATCCCTTACTTTAGACAACTTCATGTTAATCAAAATGATAAACCAAATTTATATTTAATGCGAATCAACAGTAAAATTTGAAAAGAAGAAGCTGTATTAGCATCTTCGCCCTATGGAACTAGAGTTAAGAATGAACAGCTTATACAGCCTTTTACAAGAGTGCTATAGTAAAGAATTACAGTGGTATTGTCAAAGATTTAGCAATAATAAACTTGAAGGCAATTTTACAGATGTAGAATTATTGACCTGTTATTTTTTTGCAATCATAGAAGAATAGAAGTATCAAGTGAAACAAATCCATGAATATACGCTCAAATATTGGTCTGACTGGTTTCCAGCCTTACCCAGTTATCAGGCATTTAATAAAAGGATAAATCGCATGGCAGAAGCACTACCTTTATGATTAGGTATACTATCCAATCAATTACAGCCATCCACAGGGTGGATCAGTAAAGATTTATTACTTGATTCGGTTCCTATTCTACTTTGTAAAGGCAAAAGACGAGGTAAAGTAGCCTCAGAAATGGCTGCAAAGACTTACTCTTGCTCAAAAGGTATCTATTATTATGGTGTTAAACTCCATTGGATGGCAATGCATCAAGCCAATAGATTACCGATGCCTATCTGGATAGAATTAACATCTGCTGCTGAACATGATTTACCACCATTAAATAGATGTGCAGAATTAAATATACTTAATAAGTGCCACAACTTTTTGATAATGAGATAAAAGTACTCAATATAAAATAGTACTGGTACTTAAAGGCTATTTTATCCAATTTATGGCACTGTAGATTATTTGGCGATAAAGCTTATTGTAGTCAGCAATATTCTGCCCAGAAAAAATAAAAAGG
>JAHQVQ010000399.1 GCA_019634305.1 Flammeovirgaceae bacterium
ACTGGGATTTCCCTCAATTCTCCATCGAAATAGCCATTTTCCCTTTCTATCTGATATTTTACAGCAATAGTATCTTCAGAAGTAGCAGAAATATAAACACTATCAATTTGACCATCTTTTACCCAATGCGACCAAGTGTTTAACTTTTGATTGTTCAGCTCAAAAAATGAATTGACTTTTACAGAATCCTGCTGGTAATTTAAAATTTTCCCTATTACCTGTGCGGAATCGCCATTTACCAAAAATCTTGGCAGGGCAAGGTTGGCTGCCAGCGGTTTAAATGACTGTATAAAACTACTGGTTTTTCCAGACAATTTGTTTTTTCCAACAGCAATAACATGCGTTTTCCATCCGGTAATGTCATCGGGAAATTTGGCTTTAAAAGTTGCATTACCGAATTGATCGGTAACTAACTGAGGTTGCCAGAAAGCATGATCGGAAAAATATTGCCTCAATCCACTTTGGCTTTGGGAAGCACCAAAAGGTTGAGCAGATAAATTCTCAGAACTTTTAGGTTGAATGCCACTTTTTGTCACTACAATCATTACCCCATTGGCAGCTCTTGATCCATATAAAGCACTGGCATCCTCGCTTTTTAAGACATCAATAGTTAAAATAGAATCGGATTGAAAATCTGATAACTTACCTTCATAAGGCACTCCATTAATAATAATCAGAGGATTATTTTCAGCTGAAATTGTATTTGCTCCTCTTATTTTTATAGTTGGGGCTTTTGTAACAGTTACTCCGGAAGCTCTACCTCCTAATTTGCTTACAGTACCATATCCAACCACTACAATTTCTTCTAATGCCTGCATATCCGGTATGAGTGTCATATCAATTCGGCTTTGAGATTTTACCCTTGTTTCTCTAGTTGTATATCCGATATAACTGAAAATCAAGGAAGCGCCTACAGGCACATCAATACTGTAATTGCCATCAATATCAGAAGTAGTTCCACTGGCTGTTCCTTTAATTAAAATGGAAACTCCGGGTAGGGGATTTCCATCCTCCAAATCAAAAATATTTCCTGTAATTCTTTTATATCCTCCGGGAGCAATCAGGCTGGAAGCATTGAAGACTCCTCCATAACTTGTTTTTGATACTGAACCTGTTAAACTTCTCTTTGTTTGGGCTGTATAACCATAACCTACTATTGAAATTTCTTTTAAAATTTGTAGGGAAACAATTGTTTGTAAAGCAACCTGGTAATGCCCATAGGCATTTATTGGAATTTTCTGAATTTTTTTGTCCGAACAGTTTATCATTAAGGTATCTCCCGGTTTTGCCTTTACTTTAAAATGGCCACCAATTCCTGAAAAAACTCCTTTTTCCTGATGTTTTACTTGAATGATTGCCCCTATTAACGGAAATCCATCCATGTCTGTGACTTTTCCGGTAATGAAATTTTTATTTTCTGAAGGATAAAAAACTACAGAATCACTTTTAGGAACAGGCTTGTAAAATGGTTTTTCTATTGTATAAATTTTCTGAGGATCAAGTCTCAAAAAATTTATCCCATTGGGTACAATTTCTATTTGCTTTTTGATGAAATACCGATTGCTATCCAGTAAAAAAATTATTTCATAATTTCCAGCGGGAAGATGATCTATTTTTCTAATATTTCCACTAATAGACTTCACTCGCAATTGTTCTTTATGGAATACAATTATTTCCTGAATGCGGTGATTGGGCTTTATAACTTCGAATACAAAGTTTCCATAATTTTTTCTTCCAGTCCCTTTCTCCCAATTTTGGTTAATGAAATAATCAATGGTAAAAATATCCTCTTCTATCAGTTTGGGCAATTCGAAAGTGTCTTTAGTTTTTATCCTAAGTGGTTTCAATAGTTCGCTTTCCCTCAAAACCCAGTCATTTAGCCAAGGGGTTTCATGTCTATCTTTCAAAAAATAATTTTCTCTTATAATTTTATTATTGAATTTCATTTTGATTTTACCGGGATAAAGATCGTATTCGTAGAATGGCTCCCAATCTAATCTGGTTTTGAAATAATCGGGTGCTACAAATGTCATGGGCAATGGACGGAATGGCCCGATGATCAGATCCGTTTTGTGAGCATAATTGTAATGACCAGCATTTCCCGGAATGGCATAAAAATGATCTCTTTGCTTAAAATAGGAAGTGTCTGCATAAAACTTATTTTTATATAAAATGAGTGATTGATTCAGCTTTAATTGTTCTGAGGAGGTGAAGAAGTTCCCCAATGTATCGCATTTAACAAAATCAGGAAGGTTGGCCAAATCAAGGGAAAATATGGTTTTCTTTTGATGGGGAATATAGAAACTGTCAATTTTTAAATATTCATTAGAAGTCCTCAATTCTAACTTATGTTCCCCAGAATCCAGTTGGAAAGCGTATTTGTTGAGATGGTCGGAGTCTTTAAAATAAATTAACTGGTCGTCTAATGTAATGGTATAAACCGGAATGCCATATCCATTGGCCACCACATAAGGAGAAAACTGTGTGATGCTGTCCACCGCAGGTAACTGGCATTGATAAAATCCATTTTCAGGATAAAGGAAATGGTAATATTCAAGGGAATCCAATCCCATGGTTTTCTCCCAAAAATCGAAATCGAGTAGCATTTGTCCATAATCCCGAAAAAAATCATGATAAGGAAATGAAAATTCATTGTAATACTTTCTATTTTTTGATTTGATATACCACAAAGGCAAATCTGGAGAGTTGTCAGGCTTAAATTTGCTGGTATAGGCATAAGCAGTAAGATCAATGTTTTTCATGGGTTTCCCTGCATGGTTATTCACCAGAATATTCATTTCCACTTCCTGCCCTGGATAAACTTTTTCTGGATGAATAATTTTTACATCCAGGTCTTTTCTGCGATAGGGAATTGCATAGTTCTGTTCCTTTTTATTTCCTGCCCAGACATAGTTGTAGGCAATGAAATAATTTTCCCGAATATTAGACTTTCTGCTGAAATCAAGGGTGGTTCCATTGCCTTCCGCTATGATTTTATTATTGCGGTAAATCGTGTACCAAAAGGGTAATTTTCTTGGGTTTTCCATGATGATTTTCACAGAATCCTTTGTCCTGTGTGTCAGGCATTCGATTAATTCTGATTCATCTGTCATGGAAACTGTCATTTCAACACTTTCTGTGTTCAGGTAGTAATGAGTAGCATAGGGATTAATTTTCACCTTTTCGGTAAGTGCAATTTTTTGTTCAGAAACTATTTCATTATCCTGCCATTCTAAAAGTATTCCTGTTTTGTTTTTTAACTCCTCAGGATTTCCATAATCAACAAATAGACTGTCTTTATCCAGTTTCAATTCCATTGGGCGGAAATCATTGTAGAACTTCCCATTAAGTGTAATTTGCTGAATTTCATTATCGGAATTAGTAAAGAAAGTATGGATTTTATAAGCTAGATCAACATTTCCGAAAATGGAATCGGGTATATTTACTTTGGTTTCCCCAATAGTTTCCAAATCTACTATATGCTGCCAAAGCGTATCGGGAATGAATAGCGAATCGGAATAATAGGTATGAATAGTCTGGGAAAGAACTGTAATATTAGCTTTTCCATCAAGCACATTCAGGTTATTGGCATCTTTTGCTTGTAGTATTACGGATTGCTTTTCTCCTTTGTAAACAGTCTTTTTTACTATCCGTGAAGTGAAAGTTACATTATCCAACTCATAATCTTCAAAGTTGAGATAAGTGGACATAACTTCTTTACTCTTGTACTTGAGAATTATTTCGGCACTTCTATCCAGTGTTAATTGGAGGGAATCGTGTAAGAAGAATTGGTAGGAATAACCGCCTTTTCGGTATGGAGAAACTTTACTCAAATAGGTGTTTTTTGCACCATATTGCTTTATATACAAATTCAGTTTTTTACGGATAGGTTTACCTTTTTTTCGGGTGATGAACGCTTTAAGTTTCACAGTGTCATGTGGTTGGAATTTTGGCTGGTTGAAAACCATGAATCCTCTGAACTTTTTCTTATACTTATCAGATTTATAATCCTGAGAGTCTTCCCGATAATATTTATCGAAAATTCCAAAAAGCTTAAGTACAAATCCTTGTGGCTCTCCCCATTTAATTGATCTTACAATTGTACTTCCAAAATTTCTTATTGGCATCCATAAATATTTTATGGGGGTACTGTAAATGACATTATTCTTTGTCCGCTTTATCCAGGAGTTTTTGCTATTCTTTTCAATAAAGAAAAAATGAGATTGCCCATCGTAATTCACCTTTACCCAGCCATCTTTTTGCTTTTTTCTATGGATAAAAGTTTTGGTTTCAGTATTGAATCTTAATTTTTTCTGCTCTAAATAAACCTCACAATTTTCAATGGTATTTCCTTCCATATCATGCACCAAAATGGCTAAATCAGTTTGGTTATTCAGTAGTTTGATATCTGCTTGGTTTTCGGAAATTATTTCATAATGTAGTTGATTTTCTCTGGCATCTACAAAGAGATAGTGCCCGAAATCCAATGGTTTTCGGTACACACTATCAATATTGTAAGCATTAACAAGGGTATGGAAATAGCTTAAATCAATTTGATTCAAGCCTTTTTTATATAGGACTTCAGCTTCTTCATTCTCTATTCTAAAAATATAGGAATGTGGGCTGTGCCTTTTGCTAGTTAATAATTTAAAGTCTTCAGAATTTTGAGCAAATAGCTGGTTTGATGCTACAATTAAAAAATTTCCGGAAAAGAAAATGGTAATGGATAGGTAGTAAAGAGTTTTCATAAGCTGTAGTTTTTGGGTTTATATCTACAGGATGCAACGGTTAGGAAAATTCCATAAAGTGGGGAGATTTTTTTTAAGGAGGAGTTATTGAAAACAAATAAGAAGTTATTTTAAAGGAGATAAACTATCTTAGATCATTCTTTTCTTCACATTTTTCCAATTGCTCTGTTATTTTCTGAAAATTCACATTGGGTAAATCATTTCCAAAGTTTTTCATCACATGGTTAATGATATTTGTGATCTCAGAGTCGGAAAGCATGGCGTTTGGAGGCATTTTTTCATGATATTCTATTCCATTTACCGTAATGGGCTGATTCATTCCATAGCGAATAATGCAGGCTAGTTTTTCCGGGTATTTTTCGAGGTAATCTGCTTGAGCAAGTGGTGGGATAATTCCTCTTAAACCTTCTCCCTTTTCCAAATGGCAACTTTGGCAATGGGTTTCGTAAAGCACTGCACTTTTATCATTTCCTTTTACTATATAAAGAATAGCGATTAGTACCAGACCTATTGCTATAAAGGGGAATATTTTAAAAATTTGTTTTGAGGGAATTCCCATAATTGATTTGTCAAATTTTAGTCAGGAATGGCTACAAATTATAACTTTTAACGATCCAAAGAAGCCCCAAAAATAAAGGATCAGGAGGGATTATCTAGGTGAGTCAATTAAAAAATGAAAAGGGATTTGAAATTTGAAAAAAGAAATAGCCCTCAGTATTTGAGGGCTAAGGAGAATTATCTTTTATAACCTGTTAAAAGTGTATAACCACTCAACTTACCTTTTTTATTATAAGACTCCATCTTTACTAGGCCAACATCTTTACTTATCCATTCAATTGATTTGGAAATCATTGAATTTTCCATACCCAGTATTTTTGTGGTGAACTTTGTGTTTACACTAATTTTATAACATTCAAATGAACCTGCAGGAGTTTTTAGGGTTTCTTGAGCCTCAACTTTTCTATCATAAATCATAATATCAGCTTTAGGCATTGACATAGAAGTAACAGGATCGTCACTAATTACTTTAACACTAAAAGAAGCATCTTTCAGCTTTTCTCCAACAGATAGGGAACTAGGTAATTCTAATTCGTCACCTTCAAATTCGATAGTCACTCCTTCCATTTCCGTCATATTTGGAGGTAGGAATCTAGACAAATCCATTTTATAAACCCCATTCTCACATTCCATTTCAACTTCTGTAGAATTTATTTCCTCGTCTTTTTGGTCCTGCATAGTCATTTGAGTTACAAAGATAATATGATCTCCCCCTCCTTTTACATCCTTAATTACCATCGTTGTTTTACCAGAAGGTTTGCCTTTACCATTGTAGTTAGTTTGTTCTATTTCTGTTCCTTTATCATAATTAAAATAGGGGTTGCATTGTGAAAATGAATGGTTAGTTAAGCCTAGTAAAAAAGTAAAAATAAATAGGTTTTTCAACATGAGTTTTAGTTTTTAGCTTCAGAAAATTTTTGTTTAAAAATTTGTCGTTCTATTGGGAAATTAGATGTGACATTCTTTCACTTGAAGTTAATTAATATTTGGATTAAAAGGTAAACTTAGAAGGGGTAAAATTTTTGATAAATTTCAAGAAAATTTGATCCTTTTAATACTAAGTGATGTTAGAAAGCATGTATCTGAAAAAATTACAGTTTTAAGTGTTTTGCTTATTTTACTTTGAAGTTTTCATCAAAATAATAGTAAACCTTTAACTTTGGGAGTAATTAAGTTTATAGAATAGGCATACTTCAATTTATCGCTTTTTCTTTGCATAAATCCTACGGTAAGGGATTAGAAAAGTTGGTGTTTTATCGATTTCATCAAACATTCCACAATTTCTCACTACATAATACAGTCGCAATTTTTCCTTAGTAATTTTAAAACCAAATGTGAAATGGAGATTAAAGGTGGTGAGTAATTAATTTTTTTACCTGATATATCAGGGTTTACAACTTTTGTTACCCAAACAGAAATTAATCATATCCAACATATTATTTCAGAGCTTTTGGAAATTATTTTAAACGCCAACGAAATTGGAATGGAAGTGGCTGAAATAGAAGGAGATGCAGTATTTTTTTATAAATACAATAATCTACCAAGCCATGAAGAACTTTTCAACCAGTTGAAAAGAATGTTTTTGGATTTCCATAGCCAAATCAAATTATACGAGACAAGAAGAATCTGTAATTGTGGCGCTTGTACGGCTGCAATTGGATTAACTCTAAAATTTGTGGTACATGAAGGAGATTTTAGCTTTATAAATGTAAATCAAAGTAAAAAACCTTATGGAGCTGATGTAATATTAGCACATCGACTGCTAAAAAATAATATTAATTCGGAGGAATATGTGCTTTTTACTAATAACAATTTAAAAGATAATCATCAAGATTTTCCATTACCACAAAATGGTTCGGAAAATTATGAAGGGATAGGGGAGGTTCAATATAATTATTTCCTATTAAATAGATGTGCAGAATTAAATATACTTAATAAGTACCACAACTTTTTGATAATGAGATAAAAGTACTCAATATAAAATAGTACTGGTACTTAGCTGTTTAAAGAAGAATATAGTAACTATTCCCGATAAAAAAACAGGAGCTTTAGAAGATGAACCCCTTTCTTTAAATACCATTATTGATAACCCAATAAATGAAGTGGTGGAATTGGTGACGAATCTGGAATTAAGAACCAGTTGGAACAAAGAAGTAGATAAATTTGAATATGTGAAAAACAGAGTCAACAGGCAAGGAATGAAACATATTTGTGTTATTGGAAGCCGAAAAATCTCTTTTGAAACTGTCACCAATGATTTTGGCAATCATAAAATAATCTATGGTGAAAAAACGAATCAATTCCCACTTGTAAAAAACTTTACTACATACTTTATTTTTGAAAAAGCCGGAAATGATCAAACAAAGTTGAATATTGAACTTCATATGACACCACATCCAATCATTGGCTGGATGTTGATTCCGCTTTTTAAGAAAAAGATGAAAGTGGAAATAGAGAAAATGCTAAGAGCTATAAAATCTGTTTGTGAAAATAAGGCGTATAGTTTGGCAAAATAATATTTCGAACTTTTTTATATTTTGATCTCACCATTTTATTTAAAACCGGCTCCTGAAATCAGGTCAAAGAAATCTCAAGGTTTTTTTGAACGGAACATAAAATCCAGAGGATGATTGCCTTCAATAGATCTAGTAAAAATATATTAGCAAATTGGGATTATTGACCAGCAAATTTTTTGAAGAAAATCCATAGTTAATTACTTTATTTGGGAAATGTAATTTTTTTGGTACTTTTGCGGTATAAAAATAACTTCTTTCTTTTGCTATTTTAAATTAACTACCATATAATTGTAGTCTCAAATCAATAAAAATAATCGCTCACTTTTTGATTTAAATTTCCTCTCTCAAAGGATTTTTCATTAAATCATTCTAATAAGATTAATAATTAAGCATTTTTAAAACTATTGGTTTAGTCTTAAACCACATTTACAGTATGTACACGATTGAAGACTTGGACATCAGACTCCTATCGGAGCTGAAAGTTATTGCAGAGGAGCTTGGACTTAAAAATTTCAAGAAATTACCTAAAAAAGAATTGATTTATAAAATATTAGATCAACAAGCCATCCTACCGGATTCAGAATTACCCAAAAAATCAAACACTCCCACCGAAAAGCCAAATCCGAAAAAAAAGACCGAGGAACCAAGAGAACCCAAAAACGGAGGATTTGATTCAAGTAAAAGACAACGAGTGAAAAGGGAAAACGTGAAAAAAGGGGCAGAATCGAAATCCCCTTTAAATGAGGAAGGTTCAAATGAAAATAAAAATGATAAGGAAGAAACCATAAGGAGGTTGAAACCTCGGAAAGACGCTGTTGAAAATCCCGCTAAGGAGAAGGAAGTCGTTGAAACGAAAGGAGAAGCTGAGCCCAAATCACAAAAACCAAAACAGGAGCCTGTTAAGGAAAGTAAGGATGATGAAAAGGGAAGTGATAACCGGCCTCACAAACCAAAAAAACAAGCCGCAAGTATAAGAGAATTTGATGGAGTGATTGAAAATGAGGGAGTTCTGGAAATTATGCAGGATGGTTACGGATTCCTTAGATCATCAGATTATAACTATCTTGCCAGTCCGGATGATATTTATGTTTCTCCATCTCAAATCAAGTTATTTGGTTTAAAAACAGGAGACACTGTTAAAGGGCAGATTAGACCACCAAAAGATGGTGAAAAATATTTTGCACTATTAAGGGTAGAATGGGTGAATGGTAAAACTACTGAGGAAATTAGGGATAGAGTTCCTTTTGAATACCTAACGCCATTGTTCCCCGAAGAAAAATTGAACCTAAGTAGTAAAGGAGCTGCTATGTCCACCAGAGTTTTGGATCTTTTCTCACCAATAGGAAAGGGGCAAAGGGGTATGATTGTTTCCCAACCAAAGTCAGGTAAAACTGTACTTTTGAAGGAAATAGCAAATGCCATAGCAAAAAACCATCCTGAGTGCTTCTTAATTGTACTTTTAATTGATGAAAGACCTGAGGAAGTTACAGATATGGCCAGAAGCGTAAAGGCAGAGGTCGTTTCTTCTACTTTTGATGAGGTGGCGGATAGACATGTAAAGGTTTCTTCTATTGTTTTGGAAAAAGCCAAAAGAATGGTAGAATGTGGCCATGATGTGGTTATTTTATTAGATTCCATAACAAGGTTAGCAAGAGCCTATAACACTGTTTCACCATCTTCAGGAAAAATATTGTCTGGTGGTGTTGATGCAAATGCACTTCATAAACCTAAAAGATTTTTCGGAGCTGCAAGAAATGTAGAAAATGGTGGTTCTTTAACTATTATCGCTACTGCACTTATTGAAACTGGTTCTAAAATGGACGAAGTGATCTTCGAAGAATTTAAAGGAACAGGTAATATGGAATTGCAACTAGACAGGAAATTGGCAAACAAGCGAATTTACCCTGCTATAGATGTAATGACTTCTGGAACAAGAAAAGAAGATTTGCTGCTTGATAAAGACACCTTGTCAAGAGTTTGGATTCTGAGGAAATTTATGTCGGATATGAATCCGAATGAAGCGATGGAATACCTTCTTAATAACATGAGAGGAACAAGGGATAATGAAGAATTCCTGATTTCAATGAATGGATAATTTTCGAAGATTTCCTTAAAAGGAGAGTTTCCCGACTATATAATAAAATTTCTTAAGGTAAATATGGAGTTAAACCCATGTTTACCTTTTTTTGTGACATAAACTAATTAAACAATTACCGTGAAAATACAGAAAGTAAACATCAGTAAGGAGAAATTAGGACTTACTCGTCCTTATACTATTGCTTATAAAACAGTGGATTCCGTAGCCGTAAGTTTAGTGGAAATTGTTGGAGAGAATGGTTTGTCTGGCTATGGATCAAGTAATCCGAGTAAACCAGTAGTGGGTGAATCTCTTGATGATACCATGAAGGTATTGGAAGAGGAGAGTTTCGACTGGCTTGAAGGTAAGGATATTAGAAATTTTTATGAGCTTTTGCATGAAGTTCATACCCGTTTTCCTCAAAATCCAGGAGTAAGAGTGGCCTTGGATATCGCTTTGTATGATCTTTTTACTAAATATCTTGGTGTTCCATTAGTAACTTTTCTAGGAGAAAAAATTAAATCTCTTCCAACTTCCATTACCATTGGGATTAAGAATGTAGAAGAAACACTAGAAGAGGCTAAAGAATATGTAGAAAGAGGATTTAAAAATATTAAAGTGAAGTTGGGGATTTCTATTGAGGAAGATATTGAACGACTTACAAAGATCAATGAATTGTATGGTAACAAAATCATTCAGCGGATAGATGCCAATCAGGGGTATGATTTTGATCAGATAGTTGAATTCTATAATAGAACCAAGCATCTTAAATTGGAATTGATTGAGCAGCCTATTAATGCCAAAAATATTGATCCTATGCGTAATCTTCCATCTAAAATAAAAGAGATAATTGCTGCAGATGAATCTTTAGTTTCCCCAAAAGATGCTTTTACACTAGCTTCTCCTCCTTCAGCTTGTGGAATTTTTAATATTAAATTGATGAAGTGTGGAGGTGTTTTTCCTGCCTTGGAAATAGCTACTATTTCCAAATATTCGGGAATAGATTTAATGTGGGGATGTAATGATGAAAGCATCATTAGTATTTCAGCAGCCTTGCACACGGCTTTTTCATGTAAAAATACCAAGTATATAGATTTGGATGGTAGTTTGGATTTGGCTAAGAATTTAGTGAATGGAGGTTTTGTAATAGAAGAAGGGGAAATGAGAATTTCAGGAAAACCAGGTTTAGGCGTGGAAAGGATATAACTTTAATTGACATTAGGTATAGTTAATAAAAAAAGCTTCTCATAACATGAGAAGCTTTTTAGTTTTTAAGTGAAAAATGAAGAGTAATAAATCTATGGGGTTAATTTCCCTTTGTGAAAATAAATCCAATCCAGGTTAATTTAAAAAAATTAATCAACTTTTATATATTCGAATGTTTAGTCCTTAGCGATAACTTTTTTTTGTGGTGGTGGTAATTTTTCCAGTTCATATTGTGAAACATTGCCAAAAGGGCCTTTATTAGATTTTCGGAAAGCTTCTCTGGCTTTCTCAATTTCCTTTACAGAACCATACATTAAGCCAGATGAAAAATTATAAGTTACAATTTCCAAAGGTGTGAGATTGGCATCTTTTACCAATTGTTCCAATATAATAAGTCCTTCTTCAGTTTTACCTTTCTTATGAAGTGCCATACTTTTCATTAGCAAAATGTTTCTTGCGTTAATCGTTTTTGATAAACATTCATCCGCTAATTTGATGGCATCATCATACTTTTCAGAGCTTAGTAATAACTCAATGACTGTATCATAAAGTCTTACTGCTTTTTGAGGATCATCTTGTCCGTTAATAGCCTTTTTGTATAATGAGATTGCCTTTTCAGGATGATGCTCACTTTTTATAGAAATTTCAGCAAGTAATTGATTAGAATCTGGATGTTCCAGATCGATTTCAAGCGCTGTATTTAGCATGTCTATTGCGGCTTTAAAATCATAAATTTTCACATAGCTATTAGCTAAGTTCTGATAATACCCAGGAGTAAGTTTTAAAATTAGAAGTTTAAATGGACCAAAATTAGCTTTTTCGAATGCCACCTCACTTTTATTGAATTGTCTTAATTTATGATAAGCAAAACCGAGTTCATAATAAAGCTTTGCTGTTACCTTAGGATCACTGCTTGAAATAGTGCTCGTAGCAGATTCCATGTTGTTTTTAGCTACTTCATAATTTCCTAATAAATTATTCACAACAGCATTGTAGTATAAGGCATCCAAATTTCCTTTATCCTTGCTCAGGGCTGCTTTAGTCTGGACATGAGCAGCTTTGTAATCCTTTTTATTAATATAAATATTTACTAATTTTAATCGATAATTGATTATTTCTTTAGGATCTTGCTCTACATCAACCACCCTAAGGAGGGATTTTTCCAGCATTTCATCATTTTTTTCAATCGA
>JAHQVQ010000400.1 GCA_019634305.1 Flammeovirgaceae bacterium
CATGTGAAAAAAGCTTTCCCAAGACTGGAAACAGCGGGGCTGGCAGCTTCTGATAAACTCAATAAATTCTCTATTATCATAGGAATTAATCCTGAGGAAGAGGATAAAATGACGAAACTAAGTGAGAAAATTATTGATGGAAATTACCTGACTTCAGAAAGTAAAGGGGTAATTCTGTCAAAAGGATTAAGTGATTTCCTGAAACTTGGTGTGTATGACACCATTGTTTTTATCGGGCAGGGTTACCATGGCAATTCTGCTGTTGGAAAATATCCCATCGAAGGCATTGTAAAACTGGCTAATCCTAAAATGGACAAAGGAATGGTTTACATGCCACTGAAGCTTTGCCAGACTTATACCTCTGCTGAAAACCTTGGAAACGCTTTCATTCTGGTGCTGGATGATTTCAAATATGTGCCCCAGGTTCAGGCAACATTAGAGGATAATCTTGGGGAAAAATATGAGGTGATGAATTGGGAAGAAATTCAGCCAGAACTGGTACAAATTATTCAGTCGGATAATGCTGGAGGAGTCATTATGTTAGGGATTCTTTACATTGTAATTGCCTTTGGGATTTTCGGCACCATCATGATGATGACCATTGAGAGACTGAAAGAATTTGGGGTACTGGTAGCGGTAGGTATGCACAAATACCGGCTAATGATAATTGTAATTGTTGAGGCATTTTTAATAGGCGTTTTTGGTATTGTCATTTCCTTTGGAGCAGGAATTCCTTTATTACTAATCATGCGGAAAAACCCATTTAAACTGACTGGAGATGCAGCAGATGGAATGCTGAAGATGGGAATTGAACCCATTATTCCATTTTCACTCGATCCGGTAATTTTCTATTCACAGGGCCTGGCTATTTTCCTTATTGTAGGGATTTGTATTATTTATCCGCTATTTAAAATAAAATTTCTCAATCCAATCTATACCATTAAATCCCATAGGTAAAAATTAGTTATAAATTACTAATGACCCGAATTATGAATGCCTTAAGTGTTTGAACAGAAATAACTATCTTATAATTTGTTATCCAGAGTGGAACCCAACTAATTGATAATCAGGGTAGTTACTCAATATTAAAAAAGTACTTGTACTTACTTAAAAATAAAAAAATGATTGCTGCAATATCATGGAGAAATGTTTGGAGAACCAAACTCAGAAGTTTGGTAATCATTATGGCAATAGCCATTGGGCTAACTGGTGGTGTACTTTCAGTAGGTGTATTTAATGGACTTGCTGAGCAAAAAATGAGAACTGCTATCGATACCCAGACGGCTCATATTCAAATTCACAAAAAAGGATTTACGGACGATTACGATATTCATTATTTCTTGGAAAACCCAGATAAAATTGTAGCTGCCATTGAAAAGGATAAAAGAATAAAATCTTTTTCCACCAGAACCATTTCGGAATTAATGATCAGAACTGCCAATGGCTCGGCTGGAGTTCAGCTTTTAGGAATTAACCCGGAAGCAGAAAAATCAATTAGCACTATTTGGGAATCGGTGGTTGATGGAGCCTACTTTGAAGGAATCAAAAGAAATCCAATTCTCATTAGCCAGAAAACCGCTGAAAAACTAAAAGTGAAGGTAAAGTCAAAAATAATTTTGAGTATGCTGGATGGAGATGGCAATGCTGTAGATGCCGGATTTAGAGTAGTGGGGATTTTCAAAACAAGTTCCAGTATGTTCGATGAAGCAACAGCCTTTGTACGGCAAGGAGATTTACAAAGGCTTACTTTAATGAAAGGCGTAAATCATGAAATTACCATAAAAGTAACTGACCTGGAAGAAGTATCTCCTGTAATTGCCAGCTTGAAAAGCAACTTACCAGATGACTTACAAATAGAAAGCTGGAAAGAAGTTCAGCCGGAACTGGCCTATATCTCTGACATGACTGGTCAGATGAATTTCCTGTTTCTGGGAATTATTCTTTTTGCGCTGGCATTTGGCATACTCAATACCATGCTGATGGCGATTTTTGAAAGGATAAAGGAAATTGGTGTTTTGATGGCTGTGGGCATGAATAAATTCAAGATCTTCATGATGATCGTTTTCGAAACCATTTTCCTGGCCCTAATTGGTGGATTTATTGGAATAGTCATTAGTGCTATTCTTATGCTTTGGCTGGGCAATCAGGGAATAAATCTTTCTGTGGTGGGAGAAGGTTTGGCTGCTTATGGCGTGGGACAAATCCTTTACCCTCAGTTATCGGGAGCATTCTATTTCCAACTGATTCTAATGGTATTTTTCACCGCAATATTTTCCTCCATCTATCCGGCATTTAAGGCTTTAAAACTTAAACCCGTAGAGGCCATTCATGGATAATTGAAAATAAACATTTCAAAAAATAAATCGATCAAAATGAGCATCATCCAACTAAAAAATATTTCCAAAATATATAATCCGGATACAATTCCAGTTTATGCGCTGGATAAAGTAAACCTGGAAATTCAGGAAGGAGAATTCACTGCTATTGTCGGTCCTTCTGGCTCGGGTAAAACTACATTGCTCAACATGTTAGGAGGTCTGGATCTGCCTTCTGAGGGGAAAATCCTCATCAATAATACCGATTTGCAATCCCTTTCTTCTAAACAATTAATTGATTTTCGCTTATACAATATTGGTTTTGTATTTCAGGATTATAGTCTGCTTCCGGTACTGACAGCTAAAGAAAATGTAGAGTTTATTATGCAATTGCAAAACAGGTCAAAAGCTGAATATGAAAAGCGGGCCATTGAATTACTCGATGAAGTTGGACTTGGGGAAAGAATTCATAACCGACCTTCCAAATTATCGGGAGGACAACAACAAAGGGTAGCTGTTGCCAGGGCTTTGGCAACAAAACCTAAGTTTATTCTGGCAGATGAGCCCACGGCAAATCTGGATTCAAAATCCACAAATGATTTACTGGATATCATGAAAAAAATGAACAAAGAATCTAATATTACCTTCATATTTGCGACTCACGATCAAAGGGTAATTGATAAAGCCAGACGGGTAATTACAATTGATGACGGAGCCATAATAAAAGATGAAATCAACACTTCAGTTGCCTAATGGCATTTTTTCAATGAGGTTATGAATGCAAAGCAAAAATTAATTCTTCAGGAATGGATATTCATCATGCTGGCATGGCTATTTATCATGAACCTTTACTCGGTGGTAGTCATTTGGGGTTTAGACAGCCTTGTAGACTGGCAGGCCCTCCAGCCTTATGATAATATTTGGTTAGTTTATGTAGAACCCACCGTTTTTGGACTTATTTTCGGGTTATTCTTTGCCTTTATCAATACCCTTTCAGAACAGACTTTTATCAGGAAACAATCTTTTTCTTTTATCATCCTGGTTAAATCTCTTTTATACCTTATTTCCCTTATTATTGTCTACTTCATTTTTTTTATCATCTATACTTTAATGGGAATTTTACCAGATGAAATATTCTCATTAGCTACTGAAAAATTAGACTACAAAATTTATCTTTCCATCATTATTTATTTTGTATTTTTCATTTTGGTTATCAATTTCCTGGTGCTTATCAATAAGAAATTCGGACCGGGTAACCTTTGGAATTTTGTAACCGGAAAATACCATTCTCCTAAAAAAGAATCCCGATTATTCATGCTTCTGGACCTGAAGGGATCAACCACAATAGCTGAACAATTAGGACATTTTCAATATTCCAAATTACTACAATATTGCTTTCATGATATTACCGATATCGTGATAAAATACAATGCAGAAATTTACCAGTATGTAGGCGATGAAGTCGTACTCACATGGAGTCTGGAAAATGGCTTAAAAGAGCTAAATTTTATCAGGTTATTTTTTGAGTTTCAAAAGAAACTGGAATCAAAAAAGGAAATTTATTTTTCAAAGTTCGGTGTTTTTCCTGTTTTTAAAGCAGGAATAGAAATGGGAGAAGTGACAGTAGCTGAAGTTGGGGAAATCAAACGGGAAATAGCCTATCATGGCGATGTTTTGAATACAGCAGCCAGGATTCAGGAAAAGTGTAATGAGTTCCATCATAACCTTCTCATTTCAGAACATTTGCAGAAAGAGATCAATGGATTTAACCATTACAAAACTGAATTAATGGGAAATATTCAACTAAGAGGGAAACAGAATCCATTGAAGATTTTAGCAGTTATCCCCAATGGAACAATTGATCAAGCTTAAACTAAAGATGCCTCCAAATGCCATTTAAAATTGAATATAAAGTCATCTTATACCTGATATTTTCACTTTCATTTTCCAATGCCTTTTCCCAGGAAGAAGCAGAAGAACCAAAGGAAGAAAAACAACGCAACTGGGTAATGAACGGCTATTTGAAATACCTGCAAACTGTTTCCTATGAAGATATTAATGGAGAATGGCTCACCAATAATATTATCCACAACAGAATGAATTTTAAATGGTATGCGAGTAATAGTTTAACTGCTATAGCAGAGTTTAGAAATCGCATATTTTATGGGGAAACGGTGAAAACCATTCCCAACTATGCCGATATAATTTCCAGAGATTACGGCTATATGGATTTATCCTTTAATTGGATAGAGATGGAATCCTTCTTTATCCATACTATTGTGGACAGGGTTTATTTGGATTGGGCTCACGGCAATTGGCAAGTGAGAGTTGGGCGACAAAGAATAAACTGGGGACAAACCTATGTCTGGAATCCAAATGATGTATTCAATGCCTATGATTTTTTCGATTTCGATTATGAAGAACGACCAGGCTCGGATGCTGCCTTAGTGCGGTATTATACTGGTGCCACTTCCTCAGTAGAATTCGCTTATGCTCTGGGTGATAGCACAGAAGCCACCAAAACGGTGGGTATGGTGAAAATAAATAAGGCAGGTTACGATTTCCAATTTCTGGGAGGAAGAGTTGCCAAAGATATTGCTTTGGGTTTAGGTTGGTCAGGTCAAATCAAATCGGCTGGTTTTAAAGGGGAGTTCACATTCTTAAGACCCTTCAAAAATTATAGTCAGGAATTTTGGACGATGGTAGCCTCCATATCATTGGATTATACTTTCAAAAATTCCCTTTTTATCCAAACAGAAGCCATTTACAATTCCGATGGAGCCACTGGAGCTCCAGGCCAGATTTCCCTTTTTCAGTCATTGAGTGTAAGAACATTATCTTTCACCAGAATTAACTGGCTTACCCAGGTTTCCTATCCCATAAGTCCTTTAATCACCGCAGGAGCAGCCACCATGTACAGCCCCAATGACAATTCCTTTTTCTTCGGTCCAAATGTAGATATATCCATCACAGAAAACTTCTATTTCCTTTTAACAGGACAAATATTCAAAGGATCAGCAGCATCCCAATACGGCCCTGGGGGAACTTTCTTGTTTGGTAGGTTTAAGTGGAGTTTTTGATATCTAATGCAAAACCCAATATTTACTAATGTTTTTAACTGATATTCATAAGTAAATATTGATTTTCACAGCAATTAGGAATAGTTATTTTATTTTAATATTTTTAACTTATTGGAATTAAAGAAATAAAAATACAGTGTGGGTAATGTGCACTTTATTAAAATTGAAATCATGAAAGTATGCGCCTATTGTGGAAAAAAAAATCCTGAGACAAAAGACCATGTTCCTCCTAAAGGAATATTTGCCCCACCTCGTCCAAATTTTTTAGTAACAGTACCGTGTTGTAATGATTGTCATTCAGACACTGCAAAAGATGATGAGTATTTTAGAAATATGTTAGCAATGAGGAAAGACACTTTTAGGCATCCAGATGTTCAAGGTATATTACCTAAAATTTTCCGTTCTTTTTCAAAACCAGAGCAAAAAAAGCTAACTAAATCATTAATAAAATCAATCAAAAAAACTGAATTAAAAACTTCAGAAGGAATATATTTGGGGAGTGTAGTGACATATGACGCAGATTTATCGAGACTTGACAAAGTAGTTCAGAGAATTGCAAAAGGGCTGTATTATCATGAAAACAATGTTATATTTCCAATAAATGGTAAAGTAAAATCATATACATTGCATGATTTAAACATATTTAAAAAAGATAAAATTGAACGAATTATTGAAGTTTTAAGTAATGCTCAAGTAAAAGAAATTGGAAAAAAAACTTTAGTTTACAGAATGGCAAAAGGTGAATTTGAACATTTAGGGTTATGGCTACTTACATTTTTTGAAAATGTTGATTTTCTAGTTTTCATGATTCCACCTACAAAAAAAGAAAACACAGTATAACAATAAGGGATCAAATTCCGATGGATCCGGGGATCCCACTGAATTTTTCCTGGTGTTTAACGAACCCGCTATTCGACATTTGAAATGTCGAATTTCTATCATAAGATTTTAACCCGCCTACACATAACTTTGCTTTAGCCATTTTAATGGAAACCGGATTAAAAATCCTATGATAGTGATTCGTGATTTCAAATCACATATAGCATAATTATCAACACCTTGCCATTTTCTTTTTCTTTCCAACTCTGCCTTTATCAATTACTTTTTCAGCATTCAATCTCCTCTACCACCAAAATCACTCGCAATATTCATATAATTAATATAAGCATCGAATGGAGAAACATATGGATTAGGAAGAATACTGGTTTGGGGTCTCCCAGTTTCGAAATAGGTAAAATGGTTTTTGGACAAAAGCTTCCTCCATACTTCCTTTAAATCAGCATTTGTTTTCCCAATATTTTTAAGTTTATGAATAGTGGAAATAGCATCCCTTTGCATATTATTCAATTCGGGTTCGTAAAATGAATTAATTGGAAACGCTTCAATTATTTTCACCAGTCCTTCTTCTGTTTTCCTTTCCAACATATGAGAAATAGTAGCAAATTCAATTTTTCTCCCATCCATATCAGGAAGAATCATTTTCTGGAATAAATCCGAAATACCATTGAGTTTCGCCTTTTCATTTCCAAAAATCTCAAAGGGAACATGTTCCAAAACCGCATTTTTAGGAGAGACAATTTGAAAAAAATGAGCTAGAGTTTCCTTACCAACAATTCCCTGGGGTTTTGCTGAAAAAAGGAAGTCATCTACTAACAAATCTTTTCTTTTACCAACCGCCATAAAAAAGGCAGCTTCGGCATCAGAAAATTGATGGACCAGTTCTGTTTTAAAATCTTCCTCAATGAAATTTTGAAGAAAAATAACTTTTTCAATTTTACAAGTTGAAAAAACCTTCTTGTATTTTCCCAGCTTTATTCCCTCATTCAACAATAGATTTTTGCCAGGAGAATTACCCAATCCCAACATTTTCTCCTTTTGCTTTCAAGCTGGGTTTTAAGCTCCTTTTTCGAAACCCGATCCTCCTGTACATCATAATAAGTTTGTAATTGCCATTCTATACATCCTGAATTCAAAAGATCTTTTAGCATTTTGATCAGATCAGGAGTATATTTCTCCCACAAATCAATGACATAACCAGGCAAAGCAAAACTACATCTAAATGCTCCCTGAGATTTTTGAATTAAATCCTGAAGTAGTAAAAAACCCGGTTTATAGCAACTTTCTGATTGTAATTTCACAAATTCCTCCTGCTTTTCTTCATCAAAATAGTGACTGGATTTTCCAATTTCGAGGAAATGATAATTCCTTAAAATAATAGGTTGGTGAAATGAAAAAAGCAAACTGACCATTACATAAAATCTTGCATTTAATAATGAGGAAGAAATAAAAACTAAAAAGATTTTACCAATCCCGAAAATTCAAATTATAAAAAAATATCCTGAAACTTCAAGTCGTATTTTCTCAAAATCCCAGGATATCCTTTTTTTATTATTCAAAAATTCAACCTACCCTACTCCTGAAATTAATTCGGCAAGTAAATATATACTTTGTTTAAGGTAAACATCTTTGATTTCATCAGGCTTTACTTCCGCAGGAATTTCATCATCCTCAATTTCAGCCGAAAGGTTTGAGCTGCTTCCCTCCTCACCAGCTTCTTTCATTTCTTTTCTTCTTTCCGCTTCATTAAGGGAAATACTATTAATCTCTCTTTCATTTTTAATTTCGTCAATATTATTAATCAACTCCAATAAATCCTCATCAGTTTTCATTCGATTCTGATACGATTTTGTAAGCGCTTTCACCTGGTTTTCAGAAATATAATTGGATGCAATATATTCTGTAGAAGCAATTTGGTCCCAGGCTAAGGCATTGGGTTGAGAACTTTCTCCGTACTCTTCTGCACTAAAAGGAGATGGCAATTCGATATCAGGAGAAACGCCCAAATGCTGCGTACTACTGCCATTCACCCTATAAAATTTGGCAAGAGTAAGTTTCAATTGCCCCAATTTGGCTTCTTCTTCCGGCAAAAATCTTTTCAGATCAATCAGACTTTGAACAGTTCCCTTTCCATAGGTTTGCTCACCTACTAAAATTCCTCTTTTATAGTCTTGAATAGCTGCTGCAAAAATTTCAGAAGCAGAAGCACTAAACCGATTTATAACTACAGCAAGTGGTCCATCATAGCGAATGCCCGAATCGGGATCATCCAATACTTCCATAGAATTATCGGCATTTCTAACTTGTACAACAGGGCCTTCAGGAATAAACAAACCGGTCAATTCCACAGCTTCCTGTAAAGATCCTCCTCCATTTCTTCTCAAATCTACAATTACACCATCCACCCCGACATTTTTGAAGTCTTCCAAAATTTTCAGCACATCTTTTTTTGTACTTCTAAAATCATCATCTCCATTACGTACCGCCTCAAAGTTTCTGTAAAATGAAGGAACGGTAATTACACCGATATTATAGTTTTTATCTTTAAATTCGAATGGAATAATTTTCTGAGAAGCAGCCTGATCTTCCAGTTTTATTTTATCCCTCACCATTTTAACAATTATTGGTTTGGAGGTAAGACTAGCCTCAGCTGGTAATACTTGAATTCTAACAACTGTTCCTTTTGGTCCTCTTATCAATTGAACAGCATCGTCAGTTCTCCATCCCACAATATTTACAAATGAAGTATCACTTTCTTGCGCCACAGCTATAATTCTATCTCCTGTATTTAATTTTTCACTTTTAAAAGCAGGTCCTCCAGGAAGAATTTCCAAAAAAGTGACATAGTCGTTTTGAGAAAACAACCTTGCCCCTATTCCCTCCAATGAAAGGCTCATTCCTATTTCAAAATTTTCAGCACTTACTGGGGAGAAATAGCTCGTATGAGGATCGAAAGATGAAGAAAGCGAGTTCATATACAGTTGAAAAATATCTTCGCTTTTATATTGAGAAATCACCCTTTTATAGTGTATATAACGTTTTTTCACCGTCTCATTAATTTCTGTAGAATCTTTTCCAGCCAACTTTAGGTTTAATGCCTGGCTTTTTAACAACAACCTCCATTCTTCCTCAATTCCGGCTTCAGAATCCAGCCATTTTTTTGTGGTAGATAAATCCATGGATTCCTCCTTCTCAAAATCGAAACCCGTTGCAAGCATCGGAGCAATTCTGTCCATTCGTTTCATAAATCGGGTCCTGAAAACTTCAAATACCTCATAGGCAAACTCCACATTTCCATC
>JAHQVQ010000036.1 GCA_019634305.1 Flammeovirgaceae bacterium
GAGTAATTGATGAAAAAGGAGTGATGCGAGACAATGCCTCTCCTGAACTCTCAAGAATCAGACAAAGGATAAATAGTGAGCAAAATAACCTTAGAAAAAAACTTGATCAGATTTTAAGAAATTTTAAAAGTCTGGGCATAGCCAAAGATGGAGTTTCTGCCACTATTCGAGAAGGCCGAATGGTGATCCCAATTGGAGCAGAATATAAAAGAAAAGTAAAAGGCTTTATTCATGACACTTCTGCCACTGGCCAGACTGTCTATATAGAACCAGAAGAAGTCCTGAATATCAATAATGAAATCAGAGAACTTGAACTGAGGGAAAGGCAGGAAATTATTAAAATTCTCACAAAACTGACTGATAAGGTACGACCATCGGTGGAAAGTTTATTGAAAGCTAATCAGTTTCTGGGAATATTAGATTTCATAAGGGCAAAGGCAGAATTGGGAATTGAACTTGAAGCAATAAGACCAGATGCCAACAACGAGCCAGGAATTGAATGGTACCATGCCTTTCATCCATTGCTTTATCTTTCTTATAAAAAGCTGGACAAAAAGGTAGTTCCCCAGAATATCAGACTTTCTGAGGAGAATAGAATTTTATTGATTTCCGGACCAAATGCCGGTGGAAAATCAGTTACCCTAAAAACCATTGGTCTTATCCAATACATGTTCCAGTGTGGTTTGCTAGTGCCTATTCTGGAAACCTCGAAAATGGGGTTCTACAAAAATATATTCATGGATATTGGTGATGAACAGTCATTAGAGGATGACCTGAGTACTTATAGTTCTCACCTTACCAATATGAAACATTTTGTTTTACATTCGAACCACAGAACACTCTGCCTGATAGATGAATTCGGTTCTGGAACGGAACCTCAACTTGGAGCGGCAATTGCCGAATCTATTCTGGAAAGTTTGAATTATAAAAAAGCACAAGGAGTAATCACGACTCACTATGCCAATTTAAAATTCTACGCAGACCGAAAAGAAGGATTGGTAAATGGAGCGATGCGATATGATGTAGAACATTTGAAGCCACTTTACCAATTGGAAATTGGTAAGCCCGGAAGTTCTTTTGCATTGGAAATAGCAGAGAACATTGGTTTGCCCAAGAGGATTGTAAATAATGCCCGAAAAAAGGTGGGCTCAAAATATATCAATATTGAGAAATTACTGAGTCAGTTAGAGCAGGAGAAAAAAGAACTTCAGGACAAAACCAGAGATTTGGAAAGGCTGGAATCCCAACTAAAAGTAAACAAAGACAAATATGAATCTCTGAAGGATTTCCAAGAACAGAATAAGAAAAAACTGCTCAATGAGGCTAAACTTGAGGCTGATAGATTACTAAAATCAGCCAATCAGAAAATTGAAAATACTATCCGTGCTATCAAGGAAAATAAGGCCGAAAAAAATCTAACAAAGGCAGTTAGGAAAGATTTGGAATCCTTCAAAAAAGCGATTCAACCTGTAAAAACGCAAGAGAAAGTTCCAGAAGAACCGACTGAGGAAATTAAAATAATTGGGGGAAATATCTCTATAGGTGATTTGGTGAAAATTGAAGGTCAGGAAGCTATTGGGGAAGTATTGGAAATCAATAATAAAGATGCCACGGTTGGAATTGGGGAATTAAGAACAAAAATTAAAATCAAACGACTTGTGAAAGTTTCCCGAAAGGTTTTCAAAAAACAGCTAAAAAAGAGTGCAGGATATACTGCTTCTATCAATATAAATAAGAAAATGGCTGAATTTAAGCCAAAAATTGACCTTAGAGGTAAAAGAGTGGAAGAGGCCTTAATATTACTAGATGAATTTATGGACGAAGCCATTATGCTAGGTCAATCTTCAGTGAATATTGTACATGGAAAAGGCGATGGCATATTACGGCAGGTGATTAGAGACCACTTAAGGAATGTAAAAGAAATAAAAAGGATGGAGGATGAACATGCGGATCGTGGAGGCCATGGGGTCACTATTGTTAACTTCAGGTGATTTTCGATGAAAAACTTGTCTTTGGGTTAAAAATTTCTTAATATCAGACTAACTAAACAGTGGCAGAAATTTTTTAACATAGTGAAAATTATTTTGCTTAACCCAAACAAGCTAAATTGAAATGCTTATGGAAACGAATCTTTATTCGCTCTCTCCGAGCCAGGCCTATTCAAGGATTAATACTTTGAATGAAAAAAAAGATTATGAAGGCCTATCCCCAGAGGAGTCTGAAGAGTTGGATGATTTAAAAGAAATGTATGTAGAATCTAGCCCTGACTTCGAAGAAATTGATTATTAATCATCTTTCCGGGAATATCTTTTTTAAAGCTATTCCCGGATTAAAATACACCCCCTCTTCAAAAATAAATTTTGATATTAAAAAAATTCCCTTTCCTTTGCATTTGATAATTCTACAGAGAATCAAATTTTTATTGCCCCACCCCATAGAGAGAAGGAGATTTAGAGAAGTTGATTTCATAGAATAGCGAACCGTTATTGGCTTAAAGTGAGAAACAAATAGTAAGAATTTCAAGTGACAAACAACTTACAATTTAATTTCCTAAACCAATTTCTGGTAAGTTTAAAATCCCCCAATATTTTATTTATTTAAGATGGACAACTTATGCCATTTTAATTTTTTTAATGACTATTTTTATTATTAATGAAACACAAAAAAAGAAGAAACAAGACCAGCAGAAGAGATAACACTGCGCAGTTAGGAAAAATGGTACTTGCTTTCCTTAATGAAAAACCTTTCCAAAGGTTCACACTGAAAAAAATTGCTAAAGCACTTAAAATCAGGAAACACAATGCAAAAATTGAATTAGAAGCCTACCTGAATGCAATCGCCAAAAAGGGGCTTATTCACAAACATCCAAATGATTCTTACCAATCCATAGCTTCTGCTGAAACAGAGCATGTAGTTGGTACAGTAGATTATGTAAATGCCCGATTTGGCTATATTATCCCCGATGGTGATGAAAAAGCTGAAGATGTTTGGGTGAAATCCAGAAGCATGAGAGGTGCCATGGATAGAGATAAAGTAAAAATCAGAGTCTACAAAAACAGTCAAAGAGACAGGTTGGAAGGTGAAGTAATTGAGATATTAGAAAGGAATACAGAAGAGTTTGTCGGGCATATAGAAATTTCCAACAGATTTGCCTTTGTAGTGCCCAATAGTAGAAAAATTCATACCGATATTTTTATTCCCCTTGATGATATTCATGAGGCACAACACAAAGATAAAGTGGTGGTGAAGATTATAGAATGGCCACATGGTGATGATAGCCCTGTAGGAAAAGTAACCAGAGTTCTTGGGAAGTCAGGAGAGAATGATACTGAAATTCATGCAATTATGTTTGAGTATGGTTTACCATTCGAATTCCCTCAGGAAGTAGATGCAGAAGCGGACAAAATTCCATTGGACATCCCAGCAAGCGAAATTAAAAAGAGAAGAGATTTAAGAGATATCACCACTTTTACCATCGATCCACTTACTGCAAAAGACTTTGATGATGCGCTTTCTGTTAAGCAATTGGATAATGGAAACTGGGAAATTGGAGTTCATATTGCCGATGTAACGCACTATGTAAAACCAAATTCGCTTTTGGAAAAAGAGGCTTACAAAAGAGCTACTTCCGTTTATCTGGTAGACAGAACAGTGCCTATGCTCCCGGAAAATCTTTCTAATGGTTTATGTTCACTTAGGCCTAATGAGGATAAACTTACTTTTTCAGCCATTTTTGAACTTGATTCTAAAGGAAATATCATGGATGAATGGTTTGGCCGAACAGTTATTCATTCTGATAGAAGATTCACTTACGAAGAAGCACAGGAAGTGCTTGAAACCGGTGAAGGAGATTTTAAAGAGGAATTATTCAAATTGAATGAACTGGCTAAATTGCTGAACAAAAAGCGATTTAGAGCAGGGGCAATTTCCTTCGAATCAGTGGAATTATATTTTGAACTGGATGAAAAAGGAAAACCAATTGGCCTTTTGCCGAAAATTAGGAAAGATGCTCATAAATTGATTGAAGAATTTATGCTTCTTGCCAATAAAAAGGTTGCTGAATTCGTGCACAATCAGCGAAAAGGCAAAATAAAAAACACTATGGTTTACAGGGTTCACGATAATCCTGATCCGGAAAGAGTTGATATTTTTGCCAAATTCCTTAAAAGATTTGGCTATACGATTTCACAAGAAACTGGAGCTTTTTCCAAATCCCTTAACCAACTTTCAAAGGATATTGAAGGGAAAACTATCCAGAATATTATCCAATACCAGGCCATTCGTACCATGGCAAAGGCGAAGTATACCACTGATCCTATTGGACATTACGGCCTGGCATTTAAACATTATTCCCACTTCACCTCCCCTATCAGAAGATATCCTGATATGATGGCGCACAGGTTATTACAGCACTATCTTGATGCAGGTCAGCCTGTGGATAAAAAGGAATTTGAAGAAAAATGTAAGCATTCTTCTGAAAGAGAAAAAAGAGCTGCTGATGCAGAAAGAGCTTCTATCAAATACAAACAGGTTGAATTTATGGAAACTTTCCTCAATAAGGAATTGGACGGATTTATTTCCGGAACTACCGATTGGGGAATTTATGTGGAAATGAACGATACCAAGTGCGAAGGAATGATTAGATTAGCCGACATGAAGGATGATTACTATGCATTTGATGAAGAAGCTCAGATGGTAATCGGGAAAAAATTTAAGGAGAAATTCATGATTGGAGATAATCTTAAAGTAAAAGTGAAAGCTACCAATCTGGATAAAAGAACTATCGATTTGGAGTTAGTTGGCAGATTAGATTAGTGGAAATATTTACCAAAATTTTAATCACTATCCATTTCTAATTATCATTTTCTCAATTATTTTTAAAGAGAAATGATATAAGCTGTTTCAATCAAAAAATCGTGTCAATCCTTCACTTTTTTTGATGTCACAGCTTTGCATTGTTTCACCTTCTTCCAACTCTTGAAATAATGATTCATGACCACTTTAGAATTTGACCCTTTAAAAAAAAGTAATCTAGAAGTTAAAAGAGTGGCCTTAGAATTAATTGAAGGCATCCATTTCAACCTGAACTCGGAGCCAGATCAACATAAGGCGATCCATGAATCTAGAAAATTATTTAAGAAATTACGGGCACTTCTCCGGTTATTAAAGTTTGAGATAAAAAGGAAAAAAATTTTCACAGAAGATGCTCAGTTTAGAGATTTGAGTAGAAAAATTTCACCTCTACGGGACATCACCTCACTTATTGAATGTCTCACCCGATTGCATGAAAAATTTCCCACAGGAAGTACCTCTTCAATTATAAATGAATGCAGGGAAATTCTTTTTACCAAAAGACTCGAACTTGAAGAAGATGCCAATAGTTGGGAGCAAACTCTCCAAATAGTAAAGGAAATACTGACTAAAAGACAGAAGAAAACTTCCCAATGGAAGCTAACCAAAAAGCTATATCCCAGCTGGCAAAAAGGTTTGGAGGAAGTTTATACCGCTGGTAGAAAAAGTATGTCCTATGCTTATAAACATCCATCTGGGGAAAATTTTCATGAATGGCGAAAAAATGTAAAATATCTGGCAAACATGGTTTCATTCATGAAAAATGCCTGGCCTCCTATTGTTGAAACCTGGCTTCAGGAAATATCATCTCTGGCTACAATTTTAGGTGAAGACCATGATTTTGAAATGCTAAAAGAGCAATTAGAAACAGAGCATTTGAAATTGGGAAAAAGGTTTCATGAAACCATATTACATGAAATACTGGAACAGGAAATAGAGCAACTCCGAAAAGTTGCTTATGGCTTGGGGAAAAAGATTTTTGCTGAAAAAGGGAAAAGCTTTTCGGCTCGAATAATTACTTATTATAAAACTTCAGCCTCAGAAAAATAACCTTAAGACTTGATTTTCTTTGATGATTCCCTAATGATTAGCTCTGTTTTAATCATTCTTGAAATAGGCACCTCCAATTCGTCTTCACTATCAATTTCATTTAGTAGAATTTCTGCGGCTAATTGTCCAATCTCAAATTCTGATTGTTTTACCGAAGTGAGTGAAGGTGTCATAATTGGAGCAATTGGCTCATTATTAAAGCCAACTACGGCAATTTCATCAGGGATTTTTATACCTCTTTCCTTTAGCAAACCCATAAGAGTTGTAGCTAGTCGGTCACTCATGGCAAAAATGGCATCGGGAACATCCTCCTGATCAATTAACTTTTCGGCTGCAATTCTGGCACCATCACGGCTTACATCACAATGAACTTCCCATCTCCCTTCAATGGGTAATCTCAACTTCTCTAAAGTATCCTTGTATCCCTGAAGCCTGGTATTGCTTAAAGCCATAGATTGAGGCCCTCCTAAATAGGCTATTTTTTTACAGCCCATTTCTGCTAAATGTTCCACCACTTTACAGGAAGCCCCATAATTATCTACTAATACCCTTGAAGCTTCAATACTTTTACATTCCCTATCAAAAAACACAAGTGGTATTCCTTTTCGTTGTAATTGCCTAAAGTGTTCATAGTCTTTTGTTTCGCCAGATACAGAAACCAATACACCATCTACCCTTCCTGCAGCCATATTTCGAATATTTTGCACTTCCCTTTCATAGGATTCATTCGTTTGGCATACCATCACAGTAAACCCAGCCTTTTGTGTTACTGCTTCAATGCCATCCAGTGCAGCAGAAAAAAAATGGTAGCCCATTTTCGGAACCACCACACCTATCATTTTGGTCTTTTTCTTCAACAAGCTTAAAGAAACTTCATTAGGTTGGTAATCAAGTTTCTTAGCCAGTTCTAAAACTGCTTTTTTGGTTTCTGCTTTTATTTCATGATGATCCCGCAAAGCTCTTGATACAGTAGAAGTGGAAATTTTCAACTGCCTTGCCAAATCTTTTATGGTTATTCTGGTACTTCTCTTCATATTAAATTTTTAAGC
This sequence comes from Flammeovirgaceae bacterium, assembly GCA_019634305.1. GTDB lineage: Bacteria > Bacteroidota > Bacteroidia > Cytophagales > Flammeovirgaceae > Flexithrix. The sequence goes on from JAHQVQ010000036.1 coordinate 6,951, forward strand.
ATCTGTGTTGGGATTGCCTGGTAATATTTGTTGTTCTTTATTAAAAAACAAAATTAGGATTATTTTAAGATAAAAAATTAAATCTATTTTATTATCAACATTCCATTAGTAATTTAAAGCGTAATTACCGACAATTTGGTAATTTCAGAAAAAAAAGCGCTAAAACACATCACTTAGGCTTTTAATATGGTCTCACCTCCAATAAATTAACCTTATCAATTTTTTAAAATCAAAAATTATAAATTAACTACCTGATTGTTAAATAACTAAGAAAATGAAAAAAGAAAAAGGCTTAAGAAGTCATGAATGGTTTGGTAAAAAAGATAAAATGGGATTTATCTATAGAAGCTGGATGAGAAATCAGGGAATTCCAGACCATCATTTTGATGGCCGACCTGTAATTGGGATTTGCAATACCTGGTCTGAACTTACCCCTTGTAATGCACACTTTAGAGATTTTGCGGAAGTGGTAAAAAGAGGAGTTTATGAAGCTGGAGGTTTTCCTGTAGAATTCCCTGTAACTTCATTGGGAGAAACATTGTTAAAACCAACGGCTATGTTATTCCGAAACCTTGCCAGTATGGATGTTGAAGAATCTATCAGGGGAAATCCTATCGATGGTGTAGTACTGATGACTGGTTGTGACAAAACAACTCCATCTTTAGTGATGGGGGCTGCTAGTGTTGGACTTCCCACCATAGTAATGCCAGGAGGACCAATGCTGAATGGGAAATATAAGGGAGAAGATATTGGTTCGGGAACGCATGTTTGGAAATTTCATGAAGATTTGAAAGCAGGTAATATTACGGAAGAGGATTTCTTTCATGCCGAGTCTTGTATGTCAAGAAGCCAGGGACATTGTATGACCATGGGAACTGCTTCCACAATGGCCTGCATGGTAGAATCTTTAGGATTGACTTTACCAGGTGCTGCTGCAATTCCTGCCGCTGATTCAAGGAAAAAGGTATTAGCACACATGACAGGAAGAAGGATTGTGGAAATGGTGAAAGAAGACTTAACAATTGAAAAAATTCTAACCAGGGAAGCTTTTGAAAATTCTATTAAAGTAAATGCAGCAATTGGAGGATCAACTAACTTTATTATTCATTTAACTGCTATTGCCGGAAGAATTGGCGTAGAGCTGGATTTGAGCGATTTTGATGATCTGGGCAGTAAAATTCCGCTATTACTCAATTTAATGCCTTCAGGAAAGTTCCTGATGGAGGATTTTTATTATGCAGGCGGACTTCCAGTAATTATTAAACAATTAAAAAGCCATTTGCACAATGATACTATTACGGTAAATGGAAAACCGATTGGAGAAAACAATAAACCGGCAGAGTGCTACAATAATGAAGTAATCGCAACTATTGATGAGCCATTAATAGAAGAAGCAGGAATTGCTGTTTTAAAGGGAAATCTTGCTGAAAATGGTGCTGTAATTAAGCCATCTGCGGCAACTCCTGAATTAATGCAACACAAAGGTAGAGCTGTGGTTTTTGAAGATATTGAAGACTATAATGCAAGGGTAAACGACCCTGATCTTGATATTGATGAAACCTGCGTAATGGTTTTGAAAAATGTTGGGCCAAAGGGATATCCCGGAATGCCTGAAGTGGGTAATATGGGATTGCCTACAAAAATTCTAAAAAAGGGAATTACTGACATGGTAAGAATTTCTGATGGAAGAATGAGTGGAACAGCCTATGGTACCGTAGTTCTTCATGTTTCCCCGGAATCAGCCGTAGGTGGAACTTTAGGATTAGTGCAGAATGGGGATATGATAGAACTGGATGTAGAACAAAGAAGATTACACCTGGATATTTCTGATGGAGAACTAGCAGAAAGAAGAAAAAATTGGAAGCCAATTGTTTTAGAAGAATCTCACAGGGGTTATGTTGGTTTGTATATCAAACACGTGGAGCAATCGAATAAAGGAGCAGATATGGACTTCCTTAAAGGCAAGTCTGGCTCAGTTGTAAAGAGGGATTCTCATTAATAATTACTAAAAAGGAGATATATTATCGGGTTGTTATTATATCTCCTCTTTCAATTTATGCTGCTTGTTTATTGAGTTGATTTTTCAATAATCCCAAGTATTCCAGCATATTATGGTCATTGATATTATCAGGACCATTTTTGCCAAAATCCTCAATATTTCCTTTAATGCTATCAGTAAATTTAAACCACCAGCTCAATTTTTGATCTTCATGTAAATTTCCTTCGGCATCGAAGTAAAAATGCGTTCCTACATGGCTATAACCCATTATTCGCATAGGGACTCTGGTTACAATATCATTGTTATTTACAATTCTATAGGCTTTTTCCCTAAATTTTAGATTAAAGCCCAAGGCAAATTCTTCATTTCCTACTCTAGGCTGACCGAAGGTATAAAGGGCATCTCCGGAAATTCCTTCCTTTTCTAAATAGGCAAAAGCTAGTGTTGCTAATGCAGCCCCAAGGCTGTGGCCAGTTACAAATAATGACTGACCTTTTGTTCTGTAATTTTTCACTTTCTCCACTATTTCCTTAAAAATGCAATTTAACGCTCGGTTAAATCCATCATGAACTTTTCCAAAAGGACCTTCTACGAAGTTGATATCCAGGTCTGTCATGATATCTTCCAATCGATTAGGCTCCGTTCCCCTAAAGGATAGTAACAAAGTTTCATCATTTCCAGCGAGAAAAGCCTGCGTACCTTCACAATCAAAATAACAAAATTGATCGTAGCCTTCATTTTTTACTTCTTTTTCAACTTTATCCCAATCGGCATAAACTAAAGCAGCGGCCTTAGCAGTTGCAAGCGCATGGTATCGATTAAATTTGGGAGATTTTGATTCAAATATTTTCATAGGTTTTGGATAGAATTGGTTTAAATTTTTTTTAACAAACTCAATAAGTATTTCCCAAAACGCTATTGCGAAAGTAGATTGCATTTTTTGGCAATTCCGTCAATTGAAACTCCTCTAACAGGGAGTTTAATGAATCGATTTTTTTGGCTTTTATGTTCATCCATTCCCCTATTGTTTCAAATACTTTTGCTGAACTTACATTGCTTTCCCTTAGGTAATTGATAGAAAGGGATTGATGTGATTTGGACAATTTATCTCCGGGGTTCTCCAAAATAAGTGGATGATGGAAAAATCGATTTTCAATAAACTGGTTTTCATTTAATTTCTGAGCCAGAAAAAGTTGTGCTGCAGTAGAGGGTAATAAATCTTTTCCCCTTACGATCAGGTTAATCCCATCATTGATGTCATCTACCAGAGAAGCTACTTGATACGCAGGATTACCATCTTTCCTTTTGATTACAAAATCTCGAATATGTTGATAAATATCAAGTTCAACCCTGCCCAAAAGTTCATCTTGGAAATTAATTAGGGTTGGGTTTTCTGTTTTTATTCGGAATGCAAAACCATCCTTCCTCTGGAATTCGGTATTCCTACATGCACCAGTATAAAGTCCATCCGGACTATTTTTTTTAACTTCTGATCTAGAGCAATCACAGCTAAAAATGCCTGCATTGCTTCCTAATAACTTTTTTACAGATTTTTTGTACAATTCAAGACGGTATTTTTGGGAATAGTTTTTTTCAAAATCTTCTACCCCTGATGGTCCAAAATCCCATTCCAGGTTAAGCCATTTAAGTGTTTGAAAAATATCTTCGAGATAAATTTTCCTTTTCCTGACCTCATCCAAGTCGTCAATTCTTAAATGAACGGAGCCTCCTTCCTTTTTAGCTAAAACCCAGGTGAGTACAAATGAAAATATATTCCCAAGATGTAATAAGCCACTTGGAGTGGGGGCAATTCTTGTTTTTACATTTTTAATTATTTTTTCCTTCAATTGAAAAGTGTTATTTACCAATTCTCTCCATCTCAAGTATTAAATTTAAGAAATTCGCTTTCTACTTTTGTAAACCTCTAGAACAATTTAAAATATAATCCTTTACAGAATTCCATTTTAACTTTATTCCCATCATATCAAGGTGTAATTAAAATTCAATCTCAAGTTGAATCGTAAATAATTTCAATTGTAACACATCTTTATTTACCTTAAGAAAAAGCAGATGAATTAATAACAATTAGGATGATAATTGAGTAGAGGATTGAAGTTTTTAACATTGCCAAATCCCTATTTTTTCTTTTTAAAAGAATGGAAAAACAACATTACAGCAAAAAATGCTGAAAGGGCAAAACCCCCAAAAGTGAGCCATGGAAGACCAAATAAGGTAGGCATTTGTTCCACGATTCTGGAATTTATACTCACTGAAGTTCCAATAAATAAAGCTGCAGAAATAACTCCTAAAACTATGGTATGCGCTGCATAATCAAGGCCTCTATTTAAAGTATTCAGCCCGGAAACATCAATATTAAGGTTTAAAGTACCTTTCCTTATTTTCTTAAGAATTGATCGAATTTCAAAAGGTAAATTGTACAATAATGCACTAAGCTGGGAACTGGTATAATACAAATCAAGTCCTAAATTTTTTACCGAAAATTGTTCCTTTAGAAGTTTTGCGCCATAGGGTTTAATAAATTCTAAAGCCTTAAAATTGGGATGTAGAATATTCCCGATTCCTTCCAAAATGGCAAGTGCCCGAAGAATCATAAATATAGAACCAGGTACCTTTAATTGATATTTATAAATGAGTTCCTGAAGTCTAATCGTCAATTCTGTCATCCCTCCATCTTCATAATCGTAAATGACCATATCCTCAATTAGCTCATATAAATCATTTTCAAAAGTACGCATATCGTCTATATCACTATCTACAGACAACCTTCTAAGATTTATGGCCATTCCTTTCGCATCCTGTTGCGCCAAACCTATAAATACACCAGCAAAAGCATATTTATTTTGTCTGGTGAGTTTCCCTACCATACCAAAATCTATGAGTACAATAGTGCCATTCGGTCGGATTAAAACATTCCCTGGATGCGGATCTGCATGGAAAAATCCAAACTCAAAAATCTGAGTAAGGTAAATATCCATTCCTTTTTCGGCAATTTCCTTTGGCTTAAGTCCCCAGGCTTCCAATTGGACTTTATCCGTAATTTTGCATCCACTTACAAATTCAATAACCAGAATTTTTTTAGTAGAAAACTCTTTGTAGGTTTTGGGAATGTAGAAATCAGATTGGTCTTTATAAAGTTTTTTAAAACTTACTAAGTTGTTGGCTTCAGCTTCATAATCCAACTCACTTAGCATTATTTTCTCGAATGTGTCTACAATTTCTAAAGGATTCAGAATGCCCTGATTGAGGAAAAAATTATCCAAAATTTTCACTAAATCCTTTAATAAAGCAAGATCAGTTTTTACTGTGATTTCAGCTTTTGGCCTTTGGACTTTAATTACAACATCTTCCCCAGAAATTAATCTGGCTCTATGCACCTGACCAATTGAAGCTGAGCCCAAAGTAACTTCATCAAAATAAACGAATAACTCATCTATAGTTTTACCGGTTTCCTTTTCAACAATATCTCGCGCCCTATCCCCTGAGAATTGAGGTACTTTATCTTGTAATTTTTGAAACTCAATCACCAGAGGTTCTGGTAAAAACTCCGGCCTGTTACTCAATACCTGAGCAAGCTTTACAAAGGTAGGACCCAATTCTTCAATCACCATTCTTATCCTTTCCCACCTTGTATATTCAAATACAGATTTTTCTGCTCTTATCCAGTTTACTCTACTTTGGGTAGGAATAAATCTACTTAATCGAGTGGTGGTAACAATATCTTCAAAACCGTACCTCAACAATACCTGAATAACTTCCCAAATTCTGTTAGATTTTTTTACGGTCTTAAAAAGCATCTCCTTTTTGAATGATTAAAAAATATTGAAAAGAAAAGTCTCAGTTTAATTTGTAATGAGCCTATGTGGCAGGCTAAATTTAGTATTTAATTATTCTTTTACTATTCACTCTCCTAAAAAATAAAAGCCAAACCCTGGAAGGACTTGGCTAATAAAATAAATTCATTCAATTCTTAAGCAGACGCTCCAGGTTTTGTGCCTGCAGTTTTGGTAGATTTTGTGGTTTTGGTAGTCGCTTGTTTTGCTTCCAAAGCCTCAATTCGTGCCCTTAATTCATCTAATTGTTGAACAGTAGCAAATTTAAAAGAGCTTACTGTTTTTTCTGTAAGGGTTTTCATTTGAGATTCAAACTCCTCTTTTTTCGATTCTGTATTTTGCACAAAATCATCTACAATTTTTTTGCCCTCATCAAGGGTTAGTCTTTCTTCTTTAACAAGTTCATCTACCACCTTTTGGATCTTTTCTGCAGTTAAGGCTACTAAACCAACTCCTGTATAAAGGAATTTTTTAAATAGATCTTCCATGGTTCCTTATTTAATATTTATGTTAAAAATAATTACAATGTAAAGGTACTAAACAAATTTAATTTATTATGCATGCATAACATTTTATTAAAAATTTATACCTCACTGACTAAAGTAAATCTGTTCTTTTCTTTTTTATATGACAACAGTCATCAAGCATTTGTTTTTTAAATTAATGATTATAGGCTTGCATTTCTGGTAAAGTCTTAATTTTTTTGGACAAATTTTTTTAATTTTTTTTATCTTCCCTCCAATTAAATAATTTACTAATCATCTAAATTTAAGCCTTTAAAAGTGAGGTGATAATAAATGTAAGATGAGGAAATTATTTATTAGATAGAGAATTGATGTAAATCAGAAGCGGTTGAAAACTAAATTTATTAGATAGAGAATGGATGTAAATCAGAAGCGGTTGAAAACTAAAATAATATTATTGACAAGACACCTCATTTTTTTACCTTTTGTTTTATTGATATATTCTTGTGTACCCCACCAAAGCCTTATCTATTTAAATGAGCAAGAATTACCAAAAGAAGTAGGAGACTACCCAAAGCAACATTATAAAATCAGGCCCTTAGATATTCTCAATATTGATCTTAAAAATCCTGATGGTACAACAGCAGGTTATTTCAATGGAGGAACGAATAACTCCCAACAAAGCCAAAATATTAATCAGAGTAATGCAGCCCAATTTTATTTTAAAGGATATACTGTAAATGATTCAGGCTATATTAAATTACCACTTATTGGAAATCAGTTTGTGGAAGGTTTAACAACTGATGAAATTTCCAATATTCTTGAAACTAAATTAGATGAATTTATAAAATTTCCTTCTGTGAATGTAAAGTTGGCTAATTTCCGAATTTCAGTTTTAGGGGAAGTAAATAACCCTGGTAATTATTATTTCTTCGAAAATGAGGTAACTTTGTTTCAAGCTTTAAGTAATGCAGGAGATATGACGGATTTTGGGGATAGGACAAAAATAAAACTTGTCAGAAAACTTGACTCTGGAGCCAAAGTGGTTCATCTTGATTTATCAAAAATTGAGCAACTAACTTCCGAATACTATTTTTTACAACCACATGATGTGTTGTATGTGGAACCAGTGAAAGCAAAGGTATTTAATATTAATATAAGACCATTTTCTTTAGTCTTGTCAGTAGCTTCCATCAGTTTAGTTGTACTTTCACTTGTTATTTCGAATAGAAATTAAAAATAAAAGGATTTGAATAATATCCATCATCAAAACGGAAAAGACGATTTTCTTTTTATCGAAGAAGAAAAACCGTTTGATATAAAAGCTTTTTTAGGTAAAATTATTTACCACTGGTATTTCTTTGTGATTTGCTTTGTTGTCTTTTTTGCTGTTGCATATACCTTCTTAAGATATTCTAAGAAAATTTATGAAACTTCCACTACTATTTTAATAAAAGATGGAAATACAAGAGGTGGTGGTGAAGCATTTCTCGATGGCCTCAAGTTCTTCCCCGAATCAGGCAAAGAAAGAAATCAGCAACGAGGCATCGCGTTTGGCGATCCTATTGGTCCGGCAGACTCCGAACTATCCATC
>JAHQVQ010000401.1 GCA_019634305.1 Flammeovirgaceae bacterium
AAAAAGTGGTGTTCCCGCTTGCTATTCTGAGTCCACAAAATACTTAACCCTTAAACCAACCCACTCTCCCTCCTCCTCTTTCGTTGGTTTTTGTGTTTTGTATTTTGTGAACTCAGTAAACATTCAGTCCTTGGACACCTTTCTTTGTTTGGGTTTTGATTGAATATAATATCAATCATAAACACATATAAGCAACTAGAAAGAAGGGAAAGCAAAATCTAATTGTGGGGCAATATTGGAGGTGATTTAAAATGGTATTGGGCAATAAACTTAATATTTCAACGACTAGTTAATTGTAGAAATATCCTTCATCACATTCAATATAAATACAGTTCGTTCCGCTCCTGATCCATAAGGTAAGGCACATTCAATTCCTTCTTCTATATAACTTAGGTTTAATAATTTTTGACAAGTTGATTTTAAGTATTGTTTTAAATTTGGCTCTGCATTTTTGATATCCTTTAATAAGTCTGGATAATTATCTATGATAAATATTATATCTTCGAAATCATGGCTTTGTCTTAAATCATTTCCTCCTCGATTTTTATGTGCTTCAAATTTTGAGGCTAAATAATACGCTACTGTGAATATATAAATGGTCATACCATTAGGTAATTTTTTTGGAATCTTTGAGGCTATTCCTTCCACATACCATTTATTACTAAACCCAAGAATTTTTTCATCAGTTGGCATTACATCTATCTTAATATCCTTATATAGCCATCTACAGATAGGAGCTCCTTCACTTTGATCATTCCTGAAACTTTTAGTCCTTAATTCTTCCTCTAATTGATAGTAAACTACTCTTGAACTAATTTCAATAATACAATCTACATCATTGGTAATTCTTATATCTGAAGCGTTGGAATTTTTTGCATAGAGTTCTGCTACAGAACCTCCTACAAACACCACTTTATTTCTTAATTCTCCTAGTCCTTCCGCAGCAACTTGAAGTGCTTCTAAATTTGTTTTATGCATTTAATAATCTTCTTTCAAGTTCCGTTTTTGCTATTTTGATTTCTCTCACCCGACCTACCCTTAAAGTATCAACAATTACCATAAGAGCGTAAAATGCTTTATCTTGAAGAACAACTTCTGGTATAGTTTTATAAAGAGGTTCAATAGCCTCTCCTCTTTCGGTCCCTTTGCTATATGGCCACACATAAAAATTATTTCCGGATAAAATTTTTTCATTTATTGGATAGCCTGAATGAGCTGTTGGAATACCTCTTACCATAGGTCCAGGTTCTGCTGGAAAGACATATTTTAATCCATATATCAAAAATTCTTGTAAGGAAAGCCTATTCACTTTTCGCTTACTACTATCTATTAGCCCAGCGATTTTACACCTGTTTAGTGATTCACTTATTTCCGATGCTGATATTTTTAAACCTATTGACAAATCTATATTTCGCCATGGCTTATCCTTTAATGCTACAATTTTCAATAAAACCGGAATATCCAGTGGCCGCATTCCATTATGCTTTTTCATAAAATTCTTAATTTGCAATTTGCGAATTATAAATATATTAAAAAATTAAATCACGATCAAATCCTAATCATTCTTTAAATTAATACTTAACTCCTACATTTTTTCCGAAATACACATTACATCATTATACATAAGATTAATTATCTATACAAAAATAAACTTATGATTTCTTATGTAAACATATACTTATATATAAATACTTATTTAAAAATATTGTTTCATATTTTTAAATATCATTTATTCTATTTACTATTGCTTGTATATACTTTAATAATTAAATATATCTAAGTTAATGTCAGCTAAAGTAATCAGTGTTGCCAATGAAAAGGGTGGGGTAGCAAAAACTACATCTACAGCAGCTATAGGGAGTGTCTTATCTAGAATGGGGCATACAATAATTCTTGTAGACCTGGATCCCCAGAGTGACCTTACTATTTCACTAGGGGTAGAACCTAAAGAAAGAAATATCCATGACTGCATTTTTGAACATAGAAAATTAAAAGCCTGGCCAATCAATGAAAACCTTGTTTTGGTAGGAGGTTCCCCTGAACTTACTCCAATAGATTTCCTTGATAATCTAAAAAAAGATGAGGAATACCAGTATGAAAATCCAAGGATGATTATTAAGCATTTGTTAGAACAGGCAAAACAAAAATGTGATTACATCATTTTGGACTGTCCTCCTAATCTGGAGATTATTACCCAAAATGCATTACTGGCAAGTGATTATGTTTTAATCCCTTCAGAGGCTCATAGTTTTAGCATAAATGGTGTTGAAAACATAATTGATCAAATTTCCCGGTTTAAAAAGAAAGCTAATCCTGATCTGGAAGCCTTAGGCATATTTTTAACGCGTTACAGGACAAATACCAGGAGTCATGAGGATTTGGTAGAGTATTTCAATAAAAATCATCCAGACATCTTCTTAAAGACTTATATCCATGAGAATATTACCATTCAGGAAGCTACCCATAGTGGAAGAGAACTGGAAGAGCATGACCTTTTTAAAAAGAAGAAAAGCATGATAAAGAAAAAAGAACCTTTCAAAGGATTACAAGATTACCGATCACTAGTTAATGAAATTTTAAACCGTATCTGATATGAGCCAAGATAATGATGATTCAAAAGACCTTTTGCCTTTTAAAAGACCTAGAAAAAAAAATCTTGATGACGATGATATCCCATTAGGAAAAGGAAAAGTGGTTCAACCTAAAAAAAAGGAAAAAAAGCACGCTGATGTTCCTAAACGACATACCTTCTTTGTAAACCCGGATTTACTGGAACAACTGAAAGATTTGGTTTATACCCGGAAATATACTCAGGGAGATATTGAGGCTAATCAATCAACCATAATTAATGAAGCCCTTGAAAAGTATTTAAGTGAATATAAAGGGGAAATTAAGTCGCGTCCGCAGTTTATTAGGGATATTGAAGAAAAGAAATCAAAAAGACCAAATTCAAAAAAATAGAGTAGGGGTGATGTTGTCCAATTGGAAAACTATTTAAAGTAAATTACATACTTGAGTTCATTGAATACATTTGTTCCCTCTTCTACTTTCTCAAGCAGGCCAATATTGATAGCCGTTTCAAATCCCTTGTCAATTGTAGATTTGATTCTTTTATGGTTATTATTTTTAATATGTCGGTTTAACTTCATGATATCCACTAATTTATCATAGTTATATTCGACCTTATTAGAAGAGGAGCAATGTTTTGACTGATACAAATATTTGATTAAAATTTCAACGGAAGCATTAGGTCTGCCTTTATTTACCTTTCTCAGGTTTTCATTGAGGTCTAGTGGTATCTGAAAATACGTTTGTGCTTTGGTTTGGGCAAAATCAAAAAAACAGGAATCAATTGTAATATTGAGAACTCCATCCCACATCCCTGAACCTTTTCTCTTTTTAGTATCTGAAATACTATGAATCTGTATTAATGGGCTGATTACAAATTTATCTCCTTCATTATAAATAAACTCTTTGCGATGAAGAGAAAGTAAGGCCTTTTTTACCAGTTCTTTATCAATATTACTCTTCCCTTTCCCAATACCCATAAGTCGGTGAATTTGGGGTATGGTAAACTCAAAATAAGCCCGGTTAATTTTTTCTAAATAATATAATTCCGAACGAGCTTTCGCCAGTTGAGCCAATGCTACTATTGCCGTAAATGTTCTTACCTCATAAGCCGTTAATTCCTTTACGACTTTACTTTTGATCTCTTTGCTTACATTATGATTGATACCTTTTGGAAATTCTATAGAATAAGTTCCTCCATCCGGACTTTCGTTCAATTCTAAAATTTTATTAATTGCCTTATCTACCTTTTCAGCAAGGTCTCTTTTATAATTTGCCCCCGACTCAAATAGGGATATTTCACCGTTAGTAAACTGTTGTCCACTCTCGATTCTTAGAAGCCTGGAAGGGTAATTTACTTTTCTCATAACATTACTGTAACAAAAGATTAAAAGTCAACTTTTGTAAGCTGATTTCCAATTTGTTTTCAGGAAATTTTGACTAAAATGAAGGAGTAATGACTAAATCGAAGGAATAATGACTAAAATGAAGGAGTAATGACTAAATCGAAGGAATAACGACTAAAATGAAGGAGTAATGACTAATTAAATAGGAGTAGTGACTAGATTCAAAGGAATTATGACTATAAATTTAGGAGTAATGACTAAAAAAGAAGGAGTAATGACTATTGAAAATAGCTTAAATTACTGAAAATCAATACTTAGTGCGCTTTGTTATCATTGTATAATTTATATAACTTATACAATTAGTATAAGTTATAAAGAGAAATAGATTTTTTTGTTAAAATCTATCCCTCTAAAAAAATATTCAGGTATGAAAGTCTTGTGGAAATATTTTTAAACCCTAATTGGGGAATCACCAGATATAGTTTAAGTTTATACTTTCATTTTTATCGGATGGCAATGGAACTTATAAAAATATATCAGGGAAATTTAGTAGATGCCAGAGATTTATGGGAATTTCTGGAAGTAAAAACCCAATTCAATAAGTGGATTGGCAGAATGCTGGATTATGGTTTTGAAGAAGGTAAGGAGTTTTGGACAAATTTGTCCAAAACCTCAGTACAAGGAGGAAGACCCGGAAAAGAATATTTCCTGAGTATTCAAACTGCAAAAGAAATTTGCATGTTGCAGCGAAATGAAAAGGGGAAGGAAGCAAGGAAATATTTCATACAAGCTGAGGAAACTTTAAAACAACTCAATGAAAGTAAAAGGTTTGCAGCATTTAATAAACTGGAAACCTCAAAGCAAAAATTTAAGGAAACAATATTAAGTCTGGGATTATCGGATCAGGACTATATCCAGATAGACTTTTCTGGTCGCAGAGTTTTATTTAATGGCACTCCAATAGAAGATGAACAATTAAACAGGGTTTTACTGGTAAGCAGAGATTTAGCCACAGAAATGTCCCATTATAATACCTTAAAAAAGGGATTAGCTTCTAAAAAAGATATTACAGAAGAGACCGAAAAAAATCACGCAGAAATTCGAAACACATTAATGGAAAGAGGCATTACTCCGGAAGAGTTATCACCCGAAGAGGATATTAAGCGATTGAAAAATTAAGAATATTCTCTTATCAGATTATTGAGGATAATAACCTGGACGTATTGATTAAAAAACAAGATTTTAAATTATCTAGAACTTTTTCAATGGGAATGGGAGGGTTTCTAAGTAATGTGACCTGATTTTAAAAAGCCTGTTTTGTAGCCGAAGGAAAAATCTTAAAAAGTTAGTATCCCAGGTTTAATTCTTGTGCTTGTTTCGACAAAAAATTCAATTGTTTTTGCCTGTTTTTATTCAAATTGTTTTTATAAACCAATAGATCAGAAAGTAGTATTTTTCTATGACTACCCGTTTTTTTGAAAGGGATAGCCCCATTTTCTAAGAGTTTTACCAGATAAGGCCTGGAAATATTGATCAGGTCAGCTGCTTGTTGAGTAGTCAGTTCAGCCTGAGAAGGTAGAATGGTAACCGGATTACCTTCAGCCATATTTTGAAGGATAACTAAAAGTAAATCCATTGCTTTGGTGGGAATAGTAATTTCTTGTTCGTTGTCCTTAAGTTTAATCGCAATTTGTTGTAATTTTCCTTTTTTAGACTGAGTAGATTGAATTAGAGGAAATGACTTTTTAGCCAATTCTTGTTCCTTTTTAGAAATATCCTGTAACGTAACCTCCATTTTTATTTTTATAAAGATGTCCTCAATAATAATACTAAACGAAACAAAGGTTATGAGGTAGAAGTTTGCAAGAAAGTATTACGACTTAACAGAAAACCAGCTAACGCAGCTCATTTTTATGTCTCCTTCCAGTTAGATTTCACAGCTTTGTTGCCTTTAATTTCCCAATGCTAAGCAAGCTCACCACTGAAAAATTCAAGGTTATAAAATATTGATTTAAACATTGTTTTTAAAGCGATTTTTGCAACTGATAAGTTGGTTACAAAAGGGAAGAAATGGAGGAGGGGAATTGTAAGCAAGATGGGTTCGGGCAGCCCTCGAACCTTAGTTTTTATAACATTCTGTTAATCAATTGATTATCTATTTTTTGGTACCCAAAATGGGACCCACTTTTTAGCAAAAATGGGACCCACAACTGCATTATGAGAATGTGAGAGCTGTTTTGTGGGTACCTTTGTGGTACCCACTCTATATTTTTCGTTACAATCGGGCAGGATTCAGAAAGGGAATTTGTAAGTAAGATGGT
>JAHQVQ010000402.1 GCA_019634305.1 Flammeovirgaceae bacterium
AATAAAATTTTTTATAGGAAGTCCATTAGGCTCAGGAGAGCAATACATGTCCTGGATTCATATTGATGATCTTTGTAAAATTTTTTTAAAGGCAATTGAAGATGAATCCATGGAAGGAATTTACAATGGAGTGGCTCCTTCACCTGTTACAAATTCAGAAATGGTAGCCGCAATTGCAAAGACTATAAAACGCCCAGTATTGCCGATAAACGTTCCTTCATTTGCATTGAAAATTTTGCTTGGGGAAATGAGTGAAATTGTTTTGAAAGGCAGTAAAGTTTCCAGTAAAAAAATTGAATCTAAAGGTTTTTCCTTTGGCTATCCAAGTTTAAATGGAGCGTTGAGCGATCTTTTAAATTAGATGGGGAATTCAATTAAAACCAAATTTTTTAATTCCGTATCTTTGAAAGGTAATAAGGAATTGATCAATTAATCAACACGTTAAGTAATGCCCAAAAGTCCTCTAGCTTTCTTTCAGGAAAACATAATCAGTTTTCAGAAAATTGCACAACAAAAGCAATCTTCCTTCAACCTGTTCTCTACTATAAGAATCATCTTTTTTATCCTCTCTTTAGTGCTTATTGTGTTTTTTGCCAATGAACGAGAGGCCATATTAGTATTCATTACAATCGCTATTTCGGGGTTTGCTTTTGCCTTATTAATAAAGAAACATAATCAAATAAGGTTTGAAAGGGATTATTATAAAAACCTTGTTCAGATCAATGAAGAAGAGGTTTTCCGATTGGAAGGAAAATTTTCGAAAATAGAAAATGATGGAGCAGAATTTCAAAATCAACTTCATAATTATTCTGGAGATCTCGACATTTTTGGCCACAATTCTATTTTTCAATTGGTAAATAGAACTTCCACTACCCCTGGTACTCATGAACTTGCCAATTGGCTAAAATCCAAAGGCAAAATAGATGAAATTTACGGCAGACAAGAAAGCGTAAAAGAGCTCGCTGCACAACCAGAATTAAGGCAGGATTTTCAAGCCAAAGGTGTTTTTGGCGTGAGAGATGGGAAAGAATTAGAGAAATTAATCGCCTGGGTAAATGAAAAACCTCACTTTTCCAATAACCAGCTCTTGGTTATTGCTTCTTACTTTTTACCAGTAATTACTGTTGCGCTAATTACACTTTATTTTTTATTGGATGATGCTCCAAAAATATTGTGGGTTGGGCCACTTCTGGTTAACCTGGCTCTATTGGGCAATATCCGAAAAGGAGTAACTGCATTGTGTGAGGAAACAGTGAAAAGTTCTAAAACTTTAAAAACTTTTGTAAAGTTGATTGAAGTAATTGAAGATAATGAATTCAAATCGGGTAAGCTAAAAAATCTACAACATATGCTATCCCTTGAGAATTACAAAACCTCCAACCTAATAAAAAAATTAAGTAGAATATTAACTAATCTGGAGGCCAGGGAAAATGCTTATTTCTATGGTACTGTAAATGTAGTTTTACTTTTTGAGCTTTACTGGGCTATTAAATTGGAAAGATGGAGATCCTATAACCAGAAAAACCTGGAGGTCTGGATGGATGCTATTGCCAAATTTGATGCATTGAGTAGCCTTGCCGGATTTGCATATGCCAACCCAGATTATGTAATGCCACTGATAAGCAATGAAGATTATGCATACAAAGCGGAATATCTTGGTCATCCTTTAATTCCTCAACAAGAAAGAGTTTCTAATAATTTTGCTCATTTCGGGCAGGGAAAAATTATTATGATTACAGGTTCTAACATGTCAGGGAAAAGCACTTTTTTAAGAACATTGGGAGTAAATGCAGTTTTGGCATTTGCCGGAGCTCCTGTTGCTGCTAAAAACCTTGAAATCTCTTTATTTAATGTATTCACCAGCATGAGAACTCAGGATTCTCTGGAAGAACATACCTCAGGTTTTTATGCAGAATTGAAGCGAATTAAGTTGCTACTTTCAGAAATTGCCACTGGAGAAAAAGTTTTCTATTTAATGGATGAAGTCTTGAAAGGCACGAATTCTCATGACAGGCATTATGGTGTAAAGACGATTATCAAAAAACTGGTAGAGCAAAACTGTTTTGGACTTCTATCAACACACGATTTGTCACTTAGTGAACTTTCAAATGAATATCCTGAAAAAATAATTAATAAGAGTTTTAACTGCAGTATCAAAGATAATAAGCTATCCTTCGATCACACCCTGCATGATGGTGTATGCAAAAGTTTTAGCGCAAGTAAATTAATGGAAGGTTTGGGAATAGTTTAAAGAACAATATTATCTAATACCCCCAGTGTGAATTGCAATTATCGTTTCTCCTGATTTGAAAAAACCTTTTTTAATCAGGTCATAAATACCAAACATCATTTTCCCTGTGTAAACAAACTCAAGTGGAATTTTGTTTTGCTTTTCAAATTTTTTCATGAATTCCTGTAAATCAGAGCCAGATTTGGCATAGCCACCAAAATGGTAATCCAGGTTTATATTCCAGTTTTTATAAATGGTTTTATTATACTGAAGGATTAAATTACTTACATCATCCCTTAAAAAACCTGCCCCTTTTAAAACCGCAAATCCCAAAACCTTATTTTTATGATCAAGCCCTGCTGTAATTCCTGCTAATGTTCCACCAGTACCACATGCACAACAGATATAATCAAATTCCTGATCGATATCAGAAACAATTTCTGTACAACCTTTCACTGCTAAAGCATTGGAACCGCCTTCGGGAATAAGATAAAATTCACCAAACCTTTCTTTTAATTCCCCAATTACTAAAGCCTCCATTTTTTGTCTGTATTTAGCTCTGTCCATATAATATAGGTGCATTCCGGAAGATTTGGCAAAACTCAGGGTATCATTTAATGGATCATGTGGCTCCCCTCTAATTACTCCTATGGATTTGATATCGAATAATTTCCCAGCAGATGCTGTAGCATAGATATGGTTGGAATAGGCTCCTCCAAAAGTTAAAATTTGATCAAACCCTTCTTTTCTCGCTTGCTCCAGATTATATTTCAACTTTCTCCACTTATTCCCAGAAACTGTTGGGTGAATCAAATCCTCCCTTTTAATATATAGATTTACCCCAAAATCCATAATTTCCGGGTCTTCTATTTTCTGGATTGGTGTATGGCTAATGGCTAATTTCAATGCGCTTATTGTTTATCTAGTTATGGAATATCATTCCTAATACAAAAATAGTTTAAAAACATTAAATTCGGAGTAGGAAAAGGTTTATAATAAATTACATTTATTATTTCTATTTCTTCAATAACATTCCTTTTAAATTCACAAAAACCAATTACAATATACTTTCATTTTGTTTAAATAATTATGCTTCATCCATTTTTAAAAAAGTTACAAGTTTCATTCGAAAATCATACAAATACGGAAAAAGCAGTTTTTCAAAAAAAATACCTTCAAAATCAATTTGAATTTTACGGATTAACTTCTCCAGAAAGAAAATTGATTGTTAAAAATCACTTAAGTTCCGAAGGATTACCTCCGATTAATTCTATGGAAGATATTATTAGAAATGCCTACCAACAGTCTCACCGGGAGTATCATTATTTTGCCATAGAATTTATGGAAAAATATCAAAAGCAACTTCTACCAGTTCACCTCGAACTCTGTGAATATTTAATTACAACACATTCGTGGTGGGATACGGTTGATATTATCGCTACACATTTGGTAAGTGGATTAGTAAAAAAATACCCTGTAATTTCTTTGGAGATGGATAAATGGATTGAAAATGAAAATATGTGGATCGTTAGAACTGCCATTTTACATCAGTTAAAATTTAAACAACTAATTGATGGAGACAGGCTTTTTTCTTATTGTAAAAAGCAATCCGGATCAAATGAATTTTTCATCAAAAAAGCAATTGGTTGGGTGCTTAGAGAGTATTCCAAAACCAATCCGGAAGCAGTAATTCAATTCATCAATAGCCACAAATTAAAACCTTTAAGTGTGAGGGAAGGACTCAAGTGGGTGAATAGAAAATAAATTTTCTTGAAAATAATTTCACTCCTAAAAACATTTTGGAAGGACAAAAAACACCTCTCTATCCTTATTTATCCTTTAACTTTTCCCTCTTTTATTACCTAATAGTTTCAGCTGATTTATTTCCCATATATATGATTTGAGGTATTTGTGCTTTTATTTACCAAACTAACATAACAAACAAATACTTCATGAGATTTTTTAAAATCGCAATGGTTTTAATCTGTGCACTAACCAGCACAATTATATCCGCACAAAACCAAAATAAGGACAAAGTTGAAATAAACATTGCACCAAATAATATCCAAACCATTCCAGTTCCTGTTGATAGCTTCGGGATTGTCATTATACAGGAAAACAGGGAATTGAAAAATGCCAAAGAAAGAGAATTAATCATTATCCGATTCGATAAGCATTTTGCCAAACGCTGGACATCTTCTATTTTCATCAATAAAAAATTTGAGCTTTCACAATACAAATTCGATGGCAAAGAATTGTTTATGGTTTATTCCAATATTGGGGAAAAACAATTTGAAATCATAAAAGTGACACCTGAAAATGGGGAAGTAAAGCAAACCACCTTTTTTACTTTACCAAACGTCATGTTTTACGACATGGAAGTATTACAAGGGAAGGTATTTTTAGTTGGTGCTCAATATAGAAAATCAGTTTTATTTCAACTGGACCTGGAAACAAAAGGCAGCAAATTACTCAATACTAATTTGGGAAGGAGCGGAAGCATTATTAAAAGTTTAGCAGTACATCACTCCACCAATACCGTACATGCTACTTTGGTGCATCTTCATCCTAAAAAAACAGAAATGATTATTCGCTCATTTAATGCAAAAGGAAAGGGTTTAGTGGACGAATTAATAATGCCACAGCATAAACATAAATTTTTAGAAGCGGAATTTGTAGAACTACAAAACAACCACAAAATAATTGTAGGTACTTATACTGGGAAAAATTCTACTAAGGCAATAGGCTATTTTTATCATCATCTTGATGGAAATACAACTAAATATTATCCTTTTAAAGATGAAGAACAATTGAAAAACTACACTTCCATCAATCGGGTTTTTACCATCAAAAATAAAGTAATGGTAATTACCGAAAATTATGATTTTGTTTATTCTAAAGGTTTTCCCCAAACCCCTCAGATTTACTCGGATCCAAATTATAGTTTCAATAATGTTTGGGCTATTAATAACCTGAGTTATAACCAAACCCGTATGGATGTTTTCACGGAAAGACTTATGGAAATTGGTGGTTATCAAATAAAGAAATTAAACATTACCTGCATTTCTGAAGATGGAGCAGTGAATTGGAAAAAGAACTTAATTCCGGAAGATGAGGACGTTTCCAAAAAATTTAAAAGATACCATGTTTTTAACCAGGGAGAATCGATGGTATTTTTAAATAACCTGAATGGCAGTATCCACAGATTAAATTTGAATGATCATTCTCTGGATTTTGACAATTACAATCTACATACTGATAAGGATGGAAACCCGGCTATCCCTCAAGGGTTGGTAAGCGCTACCTACTGGTATGGTAATTACTTTTTGAATATCGTAGTAAAAGGTGACAACCTATTCAATAATAAAAAAATCAGAGAAACCACACTTTTGTTATCAAAAGTAAAAGGATAATAATTAACTTACTGAACCAACAGCCAACATTCATAGTAAGAATGTTGGTTTTTTTTGTTGATAAATTCCCTCCTTTTATTGATAAAAATCGAATACCATTTTCCATCAAACCTTAACTCATTGAATTTCCCCACCTGTTGGTAGAAAAGATTTCCTGCTATACTTTTTACCCATTTCCTTAGCCATATCAGAAATGAAAGAAATCATCAACTAAAACTATATTTAGAGTTATGAAAAATTTATTGAATAGAAAAAGTATCTTGATAGGCTTATTTTTTATTATGGTATTTTCTGTTGCTGCCACAGTAGCCAAAAAACAATTCGACAGGAAAGCATTGAAAGAAGAATTAAAAGCTTATTTCGATGAAAACATTAAGCCTGTACTTAAAGAGAAAAGGGCAAAACTAGAGCTTGAACTCTCAGCTGCTGAGAAAGATATAATTGAAAGTATCCGTTCTCAAATTAAAGCTGATAAGGAAAAAATGAGAAAAGTTCGAGAAAAACGGTCAACTGAAAATCTTACTGAAGCACAGTTAATAGAAAGAAGAGAATTAATGAAAGAACACCGGAAATTTATGAATAAAGCCTGGGCAATTGTAGAAAACCATGAAACTACTTTTGATGAAATTATGCTTGATCTGGCCCAGAATAGAAAAACCTGGCAGGAAGATATCCAGGCCATTATGGAAAAACACAAAGGTGACATGGATGAAATCAAAGAAAGAAGAAAAGAAGAAGAAAGAGAAAATGGTAATGGTCACCGTGGAAAAGGTCGAAAAGGAGGCAAAAGGTTTGGTGGAATGCAGGGCGGTGGATTGTCTCATAAAATGATGATGATAGAAAAGTCTGATGTGATGTTTCTTTTATGGGATGGCGAAAGTGATTTTATGGAAAAAAGAGGCGAAAGAGACAAATCAAATCAAGATGTTTTGATTTTCCCAAATCCTGGAACCTCTTCTACTCAAATTGAATATGCTATTGAAACAGCGGGAAATGTTGCTATCACCATTCACAACAAGCAGGGAGAATTAGTGAAATCTATTATTAATGAGGAAAAACCAGCTGGAACTTATACCCAGAATTTAGATATAAGTGATCTTGAAAGTGGTCTTTATTTTTATAAAATTAATTCTGCTGATGGAATGGTAACCAAAAGGTTTATCAAAAAATAAACACCTTTGCTCCATACTTGGTGCAAATATTTAAGAGAACAACTTAAAAAGCTTAACTGCAAAATCAAATCAATTTTTCTGACAAAAAACCCCGGCAATATTTGCCGGGGTTTTTCATATTGTTTTTCCAATAAAAATATCAGGTGCTTTTTTTACGAATATTCTTAGCCACTAGGGTTGGCATTTCTATATGAAGCAATAAATTTCTGGTTACTTTTTCACCTATATTTGCTACAAACTCCCTTTTATCTGGATGTACGATAAGTAAATCCGCATTTTCAGCACTTATAAATTCCTTAATTCCATCCTCTACACTATCATTTACCCGTACCTGAAACGTTAGTTGTTCGATGGTACTAAACCAATAATAATTCTCTAGCAATTTCTGATTCTGCCCTGCCCTTTTTTGCGCAGTAGCATCAGAAGAAGTAATTTGTACGCAAACCAAAGACGCTCTAATTTTCTCTGAAAAAGCTAGCATTTCATCAACCACTGGAATATCATCTTTATCAAAAATGGTAGCGTAAATTATTTTATCATAAGGTTTAAAACTACTTTCTAACGGCACAACAAGTATAGGAGTCTCTACCTGGCTGGTAACATTAGTGGTAATACTTCCCCAGGTTTGCTCCTCTGATCCTCTTTCCCCCTTAGTTCCCATCATAATTAAATTAAAATCATCAGACTCACTCAGGGTTTTTATACTATCTGAAGGCAAGCCCTCTCCAATTGAGGTATCAATTTCCACAGGTCTGCCAGTTTCCTCATAGGTATATTCAGCAAATTGCAACGCCACTCTGGAAAGTTTACTATGTAAATCCGATTTCCTTTCCTGCAATATCTCATTGGCCATTCCTGAATCCATTTCACTTATAGATACATACAAGCTGTGAAAGAGTGTAATGGTAGAATTAAATTTTTGTGCAAAGTTCACAGCATATTTTACTGCATTTAATGACGTTTTGGAAAAATCGATGGGAACAAGAATTGAAAACATGGTTATTATCTTTTTATTTCTTTCCTAAGTTACAAATTTTTTATGGCTTCAAACACCCCAAATACCTGATCTTTACTTTTCACTATCAAAACTGGTGCGTCTGTTTGCAACCTGATGAGTCGTTCGGCAAAACTTCCTAAAAATAAGGATGAAGTATAAGACATCCCTTTGGCACCCAATACGATCAGGTTAGCTTGTAAACTTTCTGCTGTTTTATTTATCAATTTTGCAGGTTGTTCATGCTTATCAAGGGTGTAAATGGGAATAATCTGAGCCTTAATATCGGGAAATTTTTCCAGAAATTCACCATGTCTTTTTTTAGAATGATTTTTCATGATCCCGGCAATGGTATCGAAGGATTTCCCTGATTTATGATAACCCGTTGGAACTGCATAAATATGCTGACTGTAAATCGTTACCCCCGGAACTAGATTAGCCATATTTAAAATGCGCTCAAAAGCTAGTTCAGAGTTTTTGGAGTAGTCATTACATAATAAAATATTTTCCAGATTTAATTCTGCCTTTTGTGGCACAATTAAAACCGAGCATCTGGATCTCCGGGTAAATCTGGTTAAAAACACCCCACTAATCTTTTCCTTTTTTCTACCTAAAATGAAAAGATCTACTTCTTTAATTTTCGTCCAGTGTAAAGCCTGTCCCAGTCTTGATCCTTCTACCACCTGATATTCAATTTCAAAATCTTCATAGGAAGGGAAATTGATTTTCACCTCGGCAATCATTTCATCTCTCAGAATTTCATCAAATGGTTGAGAATTATCATATATCTCTTGTTTTACCTCATCGGGAATATCCAGATTCTGCTGAAAATGAATGAAGTAAATTTTTTCCGGATTTAACATTTTGCATATAAACTCTGTATACTTAATAGCCGTTTTATCTACCTCAGTGAAGTCAAGCCCAACCATTATCCTTTTTAGCTTTGCCATATTGATTTTTTTATTTAACAAGAGTCCTCATCTTCATTATATAACTAATTTCATTTCATGAATACCGGCTCTTTTCAATCAAGTTTTTTATTAGAGCATATTTAAATTTTATCCTTTCGGCTGCAAATGACCACAGAGGCGTCTGCCCAGTTCAAGCACCTCAGTTCGAAAGGAAATTTCACAATAGTGCTGCTACCGAGTGTCGGCCAAGCCAAAATTTTCTTACTTTCTGAGCACCTCGAACTGATCATTTTCGTTATGGTCCGACATTTCGGAAAAAACAAAATTTAAAAAAGCTCTTAGTTTATATAAATTCTTTTGAAGAATTATTCTTTAATAATAATAAAAATTCTTCAATGCAAAGTTAACTTTAATTTCATGAATTTATCATACCTTTGCGCTCCTTTTCAAGAGGCTTAACTAAAATTATTTAAACAACTGATTACAAGTGACTTAACATGCTTAATTTAAAAGAAATTTTTTCGGTTTCCATAATATTATTTTCGGTGATTGATATAGTAGGATCTATACCAATAATAATCGATTTGAGAAATAAATCGGGAAAGATAGAATCCTTAAAAGCCACCTTAGTTGCAGGAGTGATTATGATCGTTTTTTTGTATTTAGGGAAATCTATTCTTAATCTTTTTGGACTGGATGTAGAATCTTTTGCCCTTGCCGGAGCACTAATCATTTTTTTGTTGGGAATGGAAATGGTGTTGGGAAAAGATTTATTTAAAACAGAAGCCAATACTAAAACCACTTCCATTGTCCCATTGGCATTTCCACTTATTGCCGGAGCAGGGACTATGACTACAATTCTCACATTAAGATCTGAATATCATCATTTTAATGTATTAGTCGGAATTTTAATCAATTTGATTTTGGTGTTCCTGGTTTTAAAAACCTCTACTTGGATAGAGCAAAAGTTAGGAAAGGCAGGTACTGATATTTTGAGAAAGGTATTTGGAATTATTTTACTTGCTATTGCCATCAAAATCTTTAAATCAAACTGGCATTTTTAAGCATAGAAAAACAACCTTTATGCATCTGATGAAAATCATTTAAAAAGTCCTGATTTAGTCATGTTAAATGAATAAAAAAGAGGGTAAAATAAGACATGAAATCAAAACATAAAGCGATTTCATAATAACTTTAAAATTCATTTGCCATGACTACTTTTTTAAATACAATCGGATTCCCTGGCATTATCATAGGTCTAATTCTAATGGTAATCGGGGTGGTATTCTTGTTAAAACATTTAATACATAAGCAGGAAAAAGAGCTATTAATTCATCATCAAGATACCAATTCACTTAGCAAGAAATACCCAGGTGTAGATTTGGAAAATTATAGAGGATTAATCTTCAAAATGGGATTAATCTTTTCCCTTGTTTTTGTGTTAGCAATTTTCGAATACCCAACATTTGAAGATGCTAATTTAGTAGAGTTACAAGGAGAAAGAGCTGAAATTGAGGAGATGCAAGAAATTCCTCCTACGGAACATCTGCCTCCTCCTCCTCCAAAAATAATGCATCCGGAAATTGTGGAAGTACCTAATGAGGAGGAAATAGAGCAGGAAATTGAGATTGATCTGGATGTAGAAGCAGATGAGGAAACTGTGGTGGAAGAAGTTCAAGAAATATTAGTAGAAGAAAACGAAGATGAAGGGGAAGAATTCGATGAGGTTTTCCAAATTGTAGAAGATCCAGCTGAACCTAATGGTGGCTATAAAGCATTCTATGCCCATATTGGAGAAAACCTTAAATATCCCAGAAAAGCATTAGACCTTCATGTAGAGGGTAAAGTTTACATCAAATTCGTGGTAGATAAAGATGGTTCCTTAACAAATCTTGAAATTGCCAGGGGAATTGGTGCCGGCTGTGATGAAGAAGCTTTGAGGGTAATGGGTAAAGCCCCAAAATGGAAGCCTGGAAAGCAAAGAGGACGAGCAGTAAAACAACAAATGATTATTCCAATAGTATTCAAATTAGCCGCAATGTAAGTGGTGATATATTGTGGGTTTTATAATTATGGTTAAGGAAAAAAGCCCCACCACGGGGCTTTTTTTATTTTAACTTTGTTGGGGTAAAAGTTATCCTTTCCTTTGTTGATTTGGTACACGATCTCATATCGAAAAACATGTTGAAAACCCTTATAAATTATTATTACTATATCTTTTTCAATGCTTACTGGACCAATGTCAATTGGGGAGATAAAATGATTGCCCGGAAAAGTGCTGTTATTTATTATTAGTGAGCGGCAAGTTTATTGATAACGATTTGGTCAAAATCGCGATGGATTAAATTTTTCAAGTGGCAAATCCAATGGAGGCCTATTTTCCAATGTTGGTATAAATCTTCCGCAATTGAATTAATCCATAGCTCA